>WQYN01000009.1 GCA_009781225.1 Micrococcales bacterium
AGGGAAGCGGCGGTGGCGACCGTGACGGGCCGATGGTCCGCCATCGTCGGTGATGTGGCGGCGAGCCACTGCGAACCTGAAGGATTTGACTCCGGTGCGCTGCTCATTCGCGCCGACTCATCAGCGTGGGCGACCCAGCTCACGCTCCTGACACCCCAGATTCTCGCGAGCATCGCCGAGGTGGCGGGAGACGGGGTTGTCGACCGGCTAATTGTTCGCGGTCCTGCGGCGCGCAAGGCTCGACGAGGGTGGCGAGTCCAGTAGAATATTGGGTTGGCCCGCCTGCGTTGCGCCTGTTGTGGTGAGCTCACGTCGTGACGGACGGGCAGGGGGGGAAGCCCAGCGCACCTGACGCTGGACGCAGCGACGAAAGTGACACACACCTTGGCTGATGGCCCTGCCCTGGCGGGAGAGCACTACTCCGCCTCTGACATCACCGTTCTCGAAGGCTTGGAGGCTGTCCGCAAGCGGCCGGGGATGTACATCGGCTCGACGGGCAGCCGCGGTCTGCACCACCTGGTCTACGAGGTCGTCGACAACTCGGTGGACGAGGCGCTGGCCGGCCACGCCGATCACATTGACGTCACGATCCTGCCCGACGGCGGGGTTCGCGTCATCGACAACGGCCGCGGAATCCCCGTGGACGACCACCCCACCGAGAAGAGCTCCGCCCTCGAACTGGTCCTAACGACCCTGCATGCCGGCGGGAAGTTCGGCGGCGGCGGCTACGCGGTCTCTGGAGGCCTACATGGCGTGGGAGTCTCGGTTGTCAACGCCCTATCCACGCGGCTCGAAGCGCGGGTAAGCCGGGACGGCTACGCCTGGGAGCTGGACCTCGACCACGGCGTGCCGACCGGACCCATCCGCAGGGGCGATCCGACGCAGGAGACCGGGACCACCATCATCTTTTGGCCGGACCCCGAGGTCTTCGAGACCCTCGACTTTGACTTTGAGACCCTAAGGATCCGGTTCTCCCAGATGGCGTTCCTCAACAAGGGTCTGACCATCTGCTTGACCGATGAGCGGCCCGAGCATGACACGACCCTCGAGCACAGCCCGGATGACCACGAGAGCGCACGGACGGTGACCTACCGTTACGACCGGGGTCTGATCGACTACGTCGAGCATGTCAACTCAGCCAAGAAGGCCGACGTCGTCAACCCCCAGATCATCGCGATCGAGGCAGAAAACCCCGACGCCACGATCTCGGTGGAGATAGCGATGCAGTGGACCACCGCCTACTCCGAATCGGTCCACACCTATGCCAACACGATCAACACCACCGAGGGTGGTACCCACGAGGAAGGCTTCCGGGCCGCGCTGACCGCCCTGGTCAACCGGTATGCCCGCGAGAAGGGGCTGCTGAAGGATCGTGACGACAACCTCTCAGGCGAGGACGTGAGGGAAGGGTTGACCGCCGTCATCTCCGTCAAGCTGACCGAGCCACAGTTCGAGGGGCAGACCAAGACCAAGCTCGGCAACACCGAGGCGAAGACCTTTGTCCAACGGGTCGTCAACGAGCGGCTCGGCGACTGGCTCGACTCCCACCCGACCGAGGCGCGGGACATCATTCGCAAGGCCATCTCGGCTGCCAGTGCTCGCATCGCGGCCCGCAAGGCCCGCGAGGCCACCCGGCGCAAAGGCCTCCTGGAATCCGGGGGGATGCCGGGCAAACTAAAGGACTGCTCCTCATCCCAGCCGGAGATCTGCGAGGTCTTCATCGTCGAGGGTGACTCCGCGGGCGGCTCGGCCGTGCGGGGCCGCGACCCCGAAACCCAGGCAATCCTGCCGATCCGCGGCAAGATCCTCAACGTGGAAAAGGCCCGCCTCGACCGGGCCCTGTCCAACCAGGAGATCGGCTCCCTCATCACGGCCTTTGGCACCGGGATCGGGGAGGACTTCGACCTGGCCAAGCTGCGCTACCACAAGATCGTCCTCATGGCTGATGCCGATGTGGACGGCAAACACATCCAAACCCTGCTGCTCACCCTCCTGTTTAGGTACATGCCGGACCTCATCGAACACGGCCACGTCTACCTCGCCCAGCCTCCCCTCTACCGGGTCAAGTGGTCTAACTCCGTCCACGACTTCGCCTACTCCGACCGCGAGCGCGACGCGCTGTTGGCCAAGGGCGCCGAGGCTGGCAAGAAGATCCCCAAGGAGAACGGCATCCAACGCTACAAAGGGCTCGGCGAGATGAACTACTCCGAGCTGTGGGACACAACAATGAACCCTGCGACCCGCACGCTCTTGCAGATCACGATGGACTCTGCGGCCGCCGCCGATGAGACCTTCGCCATCCTCATGGGTGAAGATGTCGAGGCCCGCAAGGCCTTCATCCAGCGCAACGCCCACGACGTCCGTTTCCTCGATATCTAGGACGATGACGATGCCTGAGACGATGCCCCTGCGAATCGAGCCGGTGGACCTCCAGCAGGAGATGCGCCGCTCCTACCTCGACTATGCGATGAGCGTCATCGTCGGTCGGGCCCTGCCGGACATCCGCGACGGTCTCAAGCCCGTCCACCGGCGCGTGGTCTACGCGATGTACGACGGCGGATACCGGCCGGACCGGGCCTTTTCTAAGTGCACCCGCGTCGTTGGCGATGTCATGGGCCAGTACCACCCCCATGGTGACGCGGCGATCTACGACACTCTCGTGCGCCTGACCCAAGACTGGTCCCTGCGATATCCGCTCGTCGCCGGTCAAGGAAACTTTGGCTCCCCCGGCGACGACGCGGCCGCAGCGCCCCGGTACACCGAATGTCGGATGGCGCCCCTGGCTATGGAGATGGTTCGCGACATCGAACGTGACACCGTCGACTTCGAGGACAACTACGACGGGCGGACCAAGGAACCGACCGTCCTTCCGGCTCGCTTCCCCAACCTGCTCGTCAACGGCTCGGCCGGGATCGCGGTTGGCATGGCGACCAATATCCCTCCCCACAACCTGCGGGAAGTGGCCGCCGGCATCCAGTGGTACCTCGACAACCCTGAGGCAACCAACCCGGAGATTCTCGAAGCGCTCATCGAGAGGATTCCCGGACCCGACTTCCCCACCGGCGCCCTCATCTTGGGTCGGCGCGGCATCGAGGAGGCCTACAGGACGGGTCGCGGCTCGATCATCATGCGGGCGGTGGTCGAGGTCGAGGAGATCGGCGGGCGGACCTGCCTTATCGTCACCGAACTGCCCTACCAGGTCAACCCCGACCGGCTGGCAGCCCGCATCGCCGAGCTGGTCAAAGAGGGCCGGGTCCAAGGCATCGCTGACCTTCGCGATGAGACCTCGGGGCGCACAGGCCAGCGACTCGTCATCGTGCTGAAAAAGGATGCGGTCGCCCAGGTGGTGCTCAACAACCTCTACAAGCACACCCAACTCCAAGAGACGTTTGGCGCGAACATGCTGGCTCTCGTGGACGGCGTGCCCCGAGCCCGCAAACTGGACTCCTTTGTCCGGCACTGGACTGCTCACCAGCTTGACGTCATCGTGCGCAGGACTCGCTATCTGCTGGCAGAAGCTGAGGCGAGGGCCCATATCTTGCGAGGGCTGCTCAAGGCCCTGGACATGCTCGACGAGACGATCGCGCTGATTAGGCGCTCGCCCAGCGCGGAGGAGGCGCGGGCCGGGCTTATCGAGCTGCTTGACGTGGATGAGGTGCAGGCCACCGCGATCCTCGACTTGCAGCTGCGTCGCCTGGCGGCCCTCGAACGGCAGAAGATCCTCGACGAGCATGCGGCTCTGGAGGCGAAAATCACCGAGTATGAGGCGATTCTCGCCGACCCGGGACGCCAACGGGCGATTGTCGCTAGCGAACTGGCCGAGATTGTTGACAAGCATGGCGATGAGCGGCGGACCCGAATCCTGCCCTTCGACGGGGAGATGTCCGATGAGGACTTGATCCCGGAGGAGGAGGTCGTTGTCACGATCACCCGGGGCGGCTATGCCAAGCGCACGCGAGTGGACAACTACCGGTCCCAGCGGCGCGGAGGCAAGGGCGTCAAGGGCGCTCAGCTGCGCGAAGACGATCTGGTCGAGCATTTCTTTGTCACGACCACCCACCACTGGTTGTTGTTCTTCACCAACTTTGGGCGGGTCTACCGGGCCAAGGGCTACGACCTTCCTGAGGGCGGGCGGGATGCGAAGGGACAGCATGTGGCGAACATGCTCGCCTTCCAGCCGGAGGAGAGGATCGCCCAGGTGTTGGCCGTGCGCGACTACGACCAGGCGTCCTACCTGGTGTTGGCGACGCGGCGGGGCTTGGTCAAAAAGACCCGCCTGGCTGAGTACGACTCGCCGCGGGCGGGCGGGGTAATCGCCGTCAACCTACGTCTGGACGCCACGGGCGTCAGCGATGAGGTCGTGGCTGCGCGGCTCGCCGAACCGATGGATGATCTGCTGCTCGTCTCACGCAAGGGCATGTCGGTGCGGTTCACGGCCAGCGATGGGGTGCTTAGGCCCATGGGACGGGCCACCTCAGGGGTCACGGGAATGCGGTTCCGTGACGGCGATGAACTGCTGTCGATGGACGTGGTCCGAGACGATTCTGACCTTCTTGTCGTCACCGAAGGAGGCTTCGCCAAGCGCACGCCGGTCGCCGCTTACCGGGTTCAGGGACGCGGAGGCCTGGGCATCAAGGTGGCCAAACTCACCTTTACCCGGGGTGACCTGGTGGGGGCGCTTGTCGTGGACGAGGCTGATGAGGTCATGGTCATCATGCTCTCGGGGAAGGTGGTGCGCTCGCGGGTCGCTGAGGTTCCGGCCAAGGGTCGCGACACGATGGGGGTCGTTTTCGCCAAGCCCGACCGCGACGACAAGGTCATCGGCCTCGCCCGAAACGTAGAAGCGGACGATGACGGTGATGAAGCAGGTGCAGAACCTTCCGAAGTCTTGCCGACGCAAGCGACTGCGAGCCAGGCCGCCGACGAGCCTGGTAAGGCACCGGGTCCAGAGCCGGTAGCCTGAAGGCACTGACCACGGGTCGTGAGGAGACCGATGAGCGCCGAAACGGATCTAGCCGCGCCTGAGACGAACGCGCCGGACGACGACCGCCTAGATGCTGATGACGCGGTAGAGGCCCCCAAGGCCGCTCCCCGGAGAGCGGGGGGTGGCACGCGGTTGCCGGTGATATTGCCCAAGGTGAAACCTGTTTCCCGGGTGGAGGGAGACCGGGTTGTCTCCACGGCTCGGCCACAGGGATCCGCCGTCCCTGCCCCCGATGACCTCGTCATTCCCGGCGAGGAAGAGCTGAGCGTCAAGCCGACGTTCAAGAAGATCCCCAAGCCGTCAGCCGACTCCCCGGCGCCGGTCAAGGAGCCCAAGCCTGCCAAGGGCAAGACGTCATCCAAGGGCGGCAAGGAAGCCAAGGGCAAGTCCCCCAAGGCGGAGGAGCCAGCCGTCGACGAAGCCGCCGCCCCTGCGCGGCCACGCAAGGCGTTCCTAGGGAAGGTGAGGGACGTCGGCAAAGCCTCCTCGGCCGCGGAGGCGACAACACCTAAGGCCAAGGCGCCTGGCGAGGGGAAGGCGGAGCGCAAAGACGTCCATCCGCCATCGTTCACCCCTTCGCGCGGCATCACCAAGCCTGCTGTTCTTGTCGGCGAACCCGTGCCGACACGCAAACCCGAGGCTGATTCCCCGGGCTTTGTGGAGATGGTGGTCGAGGGCGCGAGCGCCAACGATCCTGAGGTACCGAAGTTTGTCGGGGCGAGCGAATCAGGGACGAGCGTGGTTCAAGGGCGTCGGCGTGCCGGCGGCCGGCCACTGCCGCCCCGTGAGGAGGAGATGATTCCCGTGCCCGTGCCCATTGGAACCGGCGTCGGCCAGGCGACGATCCAGGCGCCCACGCGCCCGACGTCCCCGGAAGCCGAGGAGGGGAAAAAGAAGAAGAAGCCGGCCGGGGAGGTCCGCAAGGTCAAGCTTCAGGTGGCGACTGTCAGTCCCTGGTCCATCGCGAAGATCGGCTTCCTGATGTCCGTCGGGCTCGGTGTTGCCTTTGTCGTCATGGTCTTCATCGGGTGGAAGGTGCTGGACTCGGCCCACTTCTTCACCTCGATCAACGACCAGATTGCGACGCTGGCCGGACCCGAATCCGCCTCGAAGTTCGACATCCTCCCCCTCGTGGCCCAAGGAAAGGTGATGGCGGGGGCGACCGTCTTGGCCGTGGTCAACGTCGTCCTCATGACGGCCCTGTCGGTTATCGGGGCTCTGATCTACAACGTGATCTCCATGCTTGTCGGCGGCGTCCACGTCACGATGCGCGACGACTGAGGACGCTGCCCTTGGGTGTCGGCGCGTCAGGGGCGTCCACGTGACCCTGTGTGGTGACTGACCTTTTTGCCCTTCGGTGCCGATCTGAGGTAACCTCACCAGGCACGAGCGCGCCACGTGCGAGCTGGGCCTGTAGCTCAGGCGGTTAGAGCGCTTCCCTGATAAGGAAGAGGTCGCAGGTTCAAGTCCTGCCAGGCCCACGTCCGATTGACCACAGACGAAGGGCCGCACGATGAAGAAGATGCTGGTCATGGGCATTGCCGGAGCGATGGCCCTAGCACTGGTCAGGGCGCTGATCTCACGGCGAGCCGACCACGACGTCTGGGCCGAGTTCGCCGACGAGGTCTAGCCGGTCGGCTCGCGCCCTCAAGCCCAGGGCACCAGCCGATCACGCGGGGCTGTAGCGCAGTTGGTAGCGCATCTGCTTTGCAAGCAGAGGGTCGCCGGTTCGAGTCCGGTCAGCTCCACTGATCCCGCGGCTGGAAGCCAGGATCAGTGGTCTCCACGCATCTCGTCGAGGATGGCTTCGATCTGCTCGGTGGTGTACCTCACTTCTGTGAAGGTGGGGATGGGCGGCAGGAGGGCGGCTTCTCGGGCTAGGAGGGAGACTTTGACTTCGGGGCCGTAGCCGAAGGCGCCGGGGCGGCCGGAGGCTGGGAGGACTCGGTGGCAGGGGACAAAGAGGGCGGCGGGGTTGGCGGAGCAGGCGGTTCCGGCGGCGCGCGCGGCTTTGGGGTTGCCCGCCTCGGCGGCTAAGCGGGCATAGGTCCAGGTCTGGCCGGGAGGGATCCGTCGCATCGCTCGCCGGGCGCGGATGACAAAGCCCTCTCCGGCCTGAATGACAACAATGCGGCCGATGGCGGCCAGATCACCCCCGTAGTAGGCCTCCACGGCGTCGGCCGCGAGGGTTGAGGAAACCTGGCGCACGATCGGATCCTTGGCGGCCTTCAGCGGAGCCAACGCCCGCCTCACCTCGACGGCCAAGAGCTCTGGGCGATCAACCCAGCCTGACGCCAGCACGGGCGCATCGGCGTCGCATCCGCCCAGGATCGCGGTGAAGGGGCCGTCTGGGGTGGGAACGGTGAACCACCCGAGCGGTGACGCCACCACCTCGAGGCCGGCGGACGCAGTAGACGCGGTCGCGGGCCGCCCCTGTCCGTCGGGGCCTTGTGGGCCACGGGGTGGGGCGACTCCGGCAGTGGGCGTGCTCACTCGTCGTCGTCCGTGTCCTCCGGGGCTGGAGCGGTCTTGCGAGTCCGAGAAGTCGCCCTCTTGGCTGCGTCTGCCACCTTGCCGCCCGCCCGTTGGGTGGCATCCGCCATCATCCCTCCGGCTCGTTGGGTGGCGTCGGCCATTTTCTCACCCGCCCGCTGGGTGGCGTCCGCTGCCTTCTGGGCGGCATCGGAGACCTTGCGAACAGCGACACCGGTTGCTTCCCCGACCGCGTCGGCCGCATCGCCTGCTGCATTAGACCAGTCGGTGCGGGCTGCGGCGCGGGTGGTCTCGTCATCGTCCGTCGCCTCCCAGGAAACGGGGGTGAGCGTGTCGGCTTCCCACTCATCTTCAGACCAGGGGTCGATTGTGGGCCGCTGGCTGCGAGCGGCGGCGCGCACGGCCCAGCCGAGCACCCCGAAGGCCAGCGCCCACGCTAGGAGTTTGCGCAGCCGGCGGCGCTTGCGGGGCGGCTCCGGCTCGAGGGCGACCGCTCGGGATGCTGCGACGGCAGCCGCATGGTTCACCGCCTCGACCACGGTCGGCAAGACGGCGCTTTGCAGCTTGTCGCGAGCGATGTCAATCTTCGGGGACAACGCTCGCGCGGCGTCCTCGACCTTGGGGGCAGCCGCCTGGACGCCAGCCTTCCAGGCCGCCCGAGCCCGGGGCTCCGCCCACTTCAGGGCCTGGTTCGCCCGGGGTCCGGCCCAGGCGAGCGCCCCGCGTGTCACGTCGCTGACCTGAGCTTTCGTCGTTGATAGCGCAGCGAGGACCTTGTCGGCGTCCCCGGTCGTGCGCTTGCGTGCCAAGGACACCGAACACTTTGTGCCGCGGCAACAGCTCATCGTTTTACACCTCCATCGTCCTAGGGCCGATCGCTGGGGTGCGGAAAGGCCACAGACCCATGTTCCCACCGTTGGACTCTGTGCGCGAGTCTCCGTGGCACATTGGCCCCACGCGAGTCGGCGTGGAAGGATGGCGGACATGCATGCAACACTGCGCACCACGCTCGGCGACATCCGCCTTGAGCTCTTTGAAACCCACGCACCCATCACGGTCGCCAACTTTGTTGGCCTGGCGACTGGCGCGAAGCCGTGGACCGACCCGGCGACCGACGAGCCAGGCTCGGGCCCCTTCTATGACGGGGTGGTCTTCCACCGTGTCATCGCCGGGTTCATGATCCAGGGGGGCGACCGCCTGGGCACGGGCACCGGCGGCCCCGGCTACACCTTCGACGACGAAATCGCGCCGTCGCTGCGGTTCAACGAGCCCTACCTCCTGGCAATGGCCAACGCGGGAATCCAGTTCGGCCATGGCACAAACGGCTCCCAGTTCTTCATCACGGTCGAGCCGACCCCCCACCTCAACGGCCGTCACACGATCTTTGGCCGGGTCGCCGACGCCGCCTCCTGCGCGGTGGTTGACGCCATCGCCGCTACGCCCACCGGTCGCGGGGACCGGCCCCGAACCGCGGTGGTCATCAACTCCGTCGTCGTTGAGCAGGCCGAGGCCTGAGCGCATGACCTTCCCGCAGGGCCTGCCCCCCACCTGCCCTCGGCATCCAGAGCGCATCGCCATGGTTCGCTGCCAGCGCTGTGACCGGCCGACCTGCCCTGATTGCCAGATCCCGGCAGCCGTCGGCATCCAGTGCATCGACTGCGTGCGCTCCGATCCGCAGCGCGCCCCCCTGCGCTCGGCCCTCGGTGCCCCCCTGCGCGGCGGCAAGCCCATGGCGACGATGACCCTCATCGGCCTGTGCGTCGCTGTCTACCTCGTCCAGTCTCTGACCTCGGCGACCGCCACTTTCGGTGGCCAATGCGTGGAGCTGTTGCGCGTCATGGGCGCCGGGCATGGGCTCACCGACATCCTGGGCTATGTCCCCATTTGCGCCCCCGACGAACCATGGCGCCTGATCACCGCCGCTTTCCTCCACGGCGGCGTCCTCCACCTCGCCATGAATTGCTACGCCCTTTGGGTTGTCGGTTCCTTCCTCGAGCAAATGATTGGACGATGGCGATTCACCGCCCTCTTCCTGCTCTCGGCGGTCGGGGGTAGCGTCGCGGTGGACGCCTACGCGCGGCTGGGATCCGACCCCGTCGCCTGGTTCATTCCCACCGTCGGCGCCTCCGGAGGAGTCTTCGGGCTCTTTGGCGCCATGGTGTGGGTGGTGCGGCGGATCGGGGCCAACATGACGGGGGTGTTGTCCGTCATCGGCCTCAACGTGGTCTTTTCCTTCACGGTCGCCTCGGTCTCGTGGCAGGGGCATATGGGAGGCCTGGCGGTCGGTCTCGCGCTTGGCGCGGCCTACGCCTTTGCGCCCGCGGCGCGGCGACGGCTCTACGGCATCGGCGCCACGCTGGGGGCCGGCGTCATTCTCACGGCCCTCGTCGCATGGCTGCGCGGTAAGGGAATCGACACCTGACGAGACAGACATCCCACGCCACAGCCCCTTTCCACGTTGTGCACCGTAGGATTACTCGGTAGTGGATTACTCTGTGGATAAGCCTGTGACCTGCGGTGACGGCATTCCACTGTGTGGACAACTGCGGCAACCCTCAAGCCCGAGTCGAGATCGAGAGCCCTGTTCGGCTGGCTGTTGAGAGTTTTCCCCAAGTTACAGCCCTGTAGTTATCCCCAGCCTCATCCACCGTTGGGGAGAACTCCCAGGTGGACATCACGCGCAAGCCAAGGAACCGACGAAGCCCCTCAGCAGCCGCCTCCAGTTGTGGACAAGTGTGGAAAAGACCTGTGGATAACCGCCGGGCGTGTCGCCCCCGGCGAGCCGCGAGCCGCTCAGCGTCCCCCGCTGGACCCCGTGCCCTCCGAGAGCCTCCCCGCGCCCCGCTGACCGTCCCGGGCATCCCCCGCTCGACACCGACTCAACACCGTCACAGCCAGTTCACGACGGCGTTGGATCGTGGTTCAGGCGGGTCAGGGCGGCTAGGGCGATGGCGCGGTCGGTGGTGTACCAGTAGGGGGGGATCCAGGAGCGCAGGTAGTGGGCGTATCGGGCGGTTGCGAGTCGGGGGTCGAGGATGGCGACAACACCCCGGTCTTCGGGGCCTCGGATGAGGCGGCCCGTGCCTTGGGCCAGGCGGATTGCGGCATGGGTCGCCGTCACCGACATGAATCCCCCCGGTCCCGCCGCTTCCTGGCGGGCAGAGAGCACAGGGTCGTCGGGTCGGGGGAAGGGAAGACGGTCGATGGCGACAACACGGCAGGTCGGGCCGGGGGCATCGACTCCCTGCCACAGGGACAGCGTCCCGAACAGGCAGCGTTCCTCCTCGGCGACAAAGCGTTCCAGCAGAGCAGAGGTCGCCTCCTCGCCCTGGCAGGAGACGGGAACCGACACAAGTGAACGAACGGCCTTCGCGGCGGCCTCGGCTGCGCGTTGGGAGGTGAACAGGCCCAGCATCCTGCCGCCCGCTGCTTCGATGAGTTCCGCCAACAAGGCATGTTGTTCGGCCTCGGGCACGCCGTCTCGCCCGGGGGCGGGCAGGTCGGCGGCGATGTAGCAGATTCCTTGGGTCGCATAGTCGAATGGCGACCCGACGTCGAGGCCGGTCCACCTGAGCTCGCCCGGGGGATTGCCCCAGCCCCGAGGCGCGCCCTTCCTCTTGTACTGCGGCGCCTCGCCATCCCGATCCTTGGGCGTCTCACCATCCCGATCCTTGGGCGTCTCACCATCCCGATCCTGCGGCGCTTCACGGTCCCAATCCTCGGGTGCATCTTCCTCCCGCCTCGCCTCGCCGTCCCCATCTTCCGGCTCGGCAGGCAGCGGCGGGTCGGGGAGGCCGAGCATGGCGCCGGCGGGTGCAAAGTTGCCGCGACCAGCCAGGGTTGCCGAGGTGAAGACCACTCCCCTCTCGCCGATCACGCGCTCGCGAATCACCTCGCTGACATCAAGGGGAGCCGCATGGAGGGCGGGCGGACCGGCGCGCCACACGCCGTCGCGGGCGGGCCGCGCGCACCACAGGACCCGCCCCGAGTCCTCGCCTGCCTGGGCAATCGCATCGGCCGTCGTGATCAGCGCATCGAGGGCCGCCCGCGCGACCGCCTTGGCACCGGCAGCCTTCTCGCCAGCCGCCTCAGCATCGTCGCCCTTGCCGGCCTGGGTGAAGGCCGTCCTTGCGGCGGCCCTCACGGCATCCACGGCCCCGAGCAGACCCTCGCTCGTCACGCCGCGAAAGCGCTGATCAGGGACGATGGCGAGAGTCGCCCCCAGTCCCTCAGCCGCCTTTTCTAGGGCATCAGTGTCGCAGCCTGCCTGGCCGGCCGCACGGGCGCTTGCCTTGACGATTCCCTCGGATAGATCGAGGGTCATGGCGGAGGTGAAGCGGTTCTCCAGGTCGTGAGCCTCGTCCACGACGAGGGCGTCGAAGTCGGGAAGACCTTGACCGGTCGTCGCGTGGATCGCTAAGAGCGCGTGGTTCGTCACCACGAGATCGGCCTTGACGGCGGCATGCCGAGCCGCATCGGCGAAGCAGTCAGCCTGAAGGGGGCACCGTTGGCCCAGGCACTCAAGGGCAGAGACCGAAACCTGGCGCCAGGCCTTCTCGGAGGTTCCTTCGGGCGCCTCGTCGCGGTCACCGGTTTCGGTGTCCTTGGCCCAGGCGTGCAGGCTCCGGACCTGATCGACGAGCGAAGGGAGGGTGAGCGTGTCACGGGCAGCGGCAGGAGATTCGCTGGCGGCCTTGGTGGGGGCCGAGGGCTCGGCTGAGTCGGCGGCTGACTCACCGCTGGCCTTGGTGAGGATCGCGGGATCGAAGAGGGTCATCCCCTCGTCTATCGGGTAGCCACCATCGAGCTTGTGGCGGCAGAGGTAGTTGTTCCGCCCTTTCAGAACAGCAGCGGTCGGGGTGCGCCCGGCGGACTCACCGATCGCTTCGAGGGCGATTGGGAGGTCCTTGGTGAGGATCTGGCGTTGGAGGGCAAGAGTCGCCGTGGCGACAACGACGCGCTCATCGGCGAGCACGGCGTGGCGAAGGGCGGGAATGAGGTAGGCCAGGGATTTGCCGGTCCCTGTCCCTGCCTGGACGAGCAGGGGAGAAGCCGAGGTGAAAGCGCGAGCCACAGCGTCCGCCATCGTGCGCTGTCCGTCGCGGTGTTGGCCGCCGAGAAGGGCGACGGCACGGTCGAGAAGGTCGAGTATGTCAGGTGGGCTGGTCACGACGCACGGGGTGAAGCGCTACCTCCAGCGCATCGTCATCGCGAAGCCGAGGAGGATGGCGCCCAAGCCGATCCCCAGGTTCCACTGGCCGAGCGAGCGGATCGGGCCACCGGTGTTGCCCACGTAGGTCCACACGACATAGGCGAGACCCGCGATCATGAGGGTGACCATGGCGGGCGCCCACCAGCCGGGCGACGGCCGGGCGGCCTTCTTCCCGGGTGGGGGCTTGTAGACAACCTTCTTCTTGGCCCGTGACCGTGATTCCGGCATCGAGGCACTCCCTTTCTCGCGTCGTGCCGAGATGGGGCTCGGCGGCGTTGGCCACGATGGCGTGGCGACGACCTGGACTAGCGTAGTGGAAAGAGAGTAAAGGAGTCTCCACTATGGCCCAGGGGCGCCATCGACCGACACGGCGGCGTGCCGTCGTCTCCGTCGCGGCTGTCACAGCGTTGGCAGGGCTGTTGTTTGCGACGAACGCCCGGCTACTGTGGGGCAAGGGGCACAGCGCATCGGCCCTGGAGGGGTTGGCGCGCGAAGAGAGTCGAACCATCGCCACGCTCACCGACACTCAGGCTCTCCTGAACTCAGAGATAAACGCGCTGGTCGGGGCGCAGCCGGAAGCGGTTGTTTTAGCCGAGGACCCCGTGATGGGCGTGGCAACCGGGCAGGTGCCGGTCGCTGGGCCGGGCGTGGTCGTCACCCTCGATGACGCGGTGCTCCCGGCGGCGCCCTCAGCTCCCCTCGACGACTATGTCGTCCACCAGCAAGACATCGAAGCGGTCCTGAACACCTTGTGGGGGGCAGAGGCGCAGGCTGTTGCCGTCCAGGGGGTGCGGGTTTCTTCCATGACCTCGATCCGATGTGTCGGCAACGTCGTGCTTGTGGGGGGAAGAGTGTCGTCTCCTCCCTATGTCATCGAAGCGGTGGGAGACTCCCACGACCTGGTCAAGGCGCTGGAGGAGGGGCCGGCCCTGGACGCCTATCGGGAGGCAGCCGAAGCGATCGGATTGGGATGGTCAGTGAGAGTGCTGGACAATGTCCACCTGACGGGGTCATCGGGAGGTAGCATCGGGTTGCGCTATGTCTCGGCGCTTGATCCTGATCGTGGGGAGTTGCCATGAGCGAACCGACATCCCCGGGCGCTTCGCCTGGCGGTGTCATGCCCACCTTTGTCCGCCTAGAGAGGACCGACCCGTCGGGGCCCCTCATCCCTGCGGGCGGTGGCGCTCCTGCCACGATGCCGGCTGGGGCGCCGGTGGTGGCTACTTCCGCATCCTCACGAGCAGCGATCCAGCTGGCTGCTGCCTCCTCGGGCCGCGCCCTGACGATCCCCTGGCCGACGGTGCCTTCCGCCTCTGACTCAGATCCGCGCCGCCGTATCCCCGTCCTCGCCATCATCACCGGCCTCATCGGGGAGCTCCTCATCACAGCTGGGGTGCTCCTGGGGCTCTACGTGGTCTGGGAACTCGTGTGGTCAACGGTCGAGGCTCGACCCCTGCAAAGGCAAGCTCTCGAAGTGGTCCACAAGCGGCCCGGCTACGTGCCGCCCGCCCCGGACACAGCGGCGTGGGCCCCGGAGTACACCGACAACATCCCCGAAGTCGCGGTACCGGATCGGGGCGAGCCGTGGGTCTCGCTCCACGTTCCCCGGTGGGGGTATAAGTACAACATCGTCATCGCTGAGGGGGTCGACAAGTACTCCATCCTCGACCAGGGGCTGATCGGCCACTACCCGGACACCCAAGGGCCTGGTGAGCTGGGCAACTTCGCGGTCGCCGGCCACCGCATCACCCACGGGGAGCCGTTCGCGGGGATCCAGGCCTTGAGGGACGCAGATGAGTTGATCGTTGAGACCGATGAGAACTACCTCGTCTTTGCGGTCTATGACCGTGACATCGTCTCGCCCTACGACATGTCGGTGATCTATCCGGTCCCTGGGCAGGAGGGCGTCGATCCGGTCAAACGCCTCATCACGTTGACCACCTGCCACCCGAGGTACACCTCGACCTCGCGTTACATCGTGTGGGGGGACTTCCAGTACTGGACCAAGAAGTCGGAAGGGCGCCTCAAAGCGCTGGTTCCGCCGAGCAAACGGTGAGGGTCAGATGTACGCAGCGTTGTGGAGAACCATCCCCGGTCCGTCGTGGTTTCGGGTCTTTGTGCTGCTGTGCCTGGCCTTGGTGGCGGTCTGGGCCTGCTTCCAGTTCCTCTTCCCGTGGCTGTCCACGGTCCTGCCCTTCAACGAGCTGACCGTGAGCGACGGCGAAATGACGCCGCTGCCTGATCTGACCCCGTAGCCCTAGGGCGCGGGTGGCGGGGCTGTGGGATCGGTGGGGGGAGGCGGCGGAGCGGGATTCGGTCCGTCTGAGACCAAGATGGTGATCTTGTTGCCCTCGACAACGTCCACCCCAGGGGCCGGGTCGGTCGAGATGACCCTCCCGATCGGCACCGTCTCGGAGTAGTCGTGCCTCCAAAGGATGTTGGTCAGACCTCTCCTGGCGAGCTCGGCCTCGGCCTCCCCTGACGTGAGGCCTAGGACCGTGGGCATTGTCACCGTCTTAGGTTCGCGTGCGACCGTGAGAGTCACCTGGGTCCCCTGGGGGACTTCCTTCTTAGCCTTGACGCTCTGCTTGGTCACCGTGCCCTTGGGTTCAGAGGACAAGACGTAGACCGTGTCGCCCACCGTGAGGCCGGCACCTCGCAGGATGGCCTTGGCATCGTCCTCACCTTTGCCCTTGACATTGGGGACAACGGTGTTTCCGTTGGAGATGAGCAGGTCGACCTTGTCCCCCTTCTTGGCTGGAGAACCGACCGGCGGATCGGTCTCCACGACAAAGGTGGTGGGAACGGTCGCCGACGTCGTGGGGAGCGCGTTGCCGGGCTCGAGGTTGAGTTCCTTGAGCAAGGCGCGGGCGTCGTCCTGGGACATTCCCAGTATCTCCTCGGGAATCTCCACGTCGTCGGAGCCCGTGGAGACATACACGGTGATCACCGCGCCGATCGGCTGGTCGGTGCCCGAGGCTGGGTCGTAGCGTGTGACATAGCCCTCGGCGACGTCCTCGCTGGGCTCCTCGGCCGGTTCCACCTCGAACCCGAGAGCCTCCAGCGCGGCCTTGGCCTCCTCGAAGTTCATCCTCTGATCGGAGTCAGGGACAATCTGCGTGGTCGGCTCAGTGGGCAGGGTCTCGGTGATTGAGGGGCTGGGATCCTCCGGAGGTGGCGCCTCCTCACCTCCCGACCGGAAGAGCACGAACAAGATGGCGCCCAAGGCAATGATTCCGACCACGACGAGGGCGATGATGAGGAACCGACGCTTGCGCTGGGCCGCCTCCTCCTCGCTGTCTTCCTCAAGGTCCTGGTCGCTGCGGGGGATGGGGAATGGGGAAGGTTCGGGCGGCCGGGGCGGGATGGGGCGGGCCACCGCGACCGGCGTGGCCGACAGCACCTGAGTCGGATCGGCGATTGGGGCGACCGTCGGCAGGGCGGTGGCAACAAACCCGCCCCTCTTTGCGGTCTCCAAATCAGCGCGGAACTCCGAGGCGGTCGTGTACCGAAGATCCCGTTCCTTGGACAAGGCCTTCAGGACAATCCCGTCCAAAACGGTTGGGACATCGGGGGCCAGCGCCGAGGGACGTTCGGGCTGCTCACGGACATGCTGGTAGGCGACCGCGACAGCAGAGTCCCCGACAAAAGGTGGCCGTCCGGTCAGCAGTTCAAAGAGCACGCAGCCCGTGGAGTACAAATCGGAGCGGGCATCAACCGCTTCACCGCGCGCCTGCTCGGGAGACAAATACTGGGCGGTCCCGATCACCGCCTGCGCGGAGGTGACCGTCGAGACGTTGTCCGCCAAGGCTCGGGCAATCCCGAAGTCCATGACCTTAACTTGCCCCGTGGCCGTGAGCATGATGTTCGCCGGCTTGATGTCGCGGTGGACAATCCCGGAGTGGTGGGCGTATTGGAGGGCAGAAAGCACTCCGACCGTGATGTCGATCGCCTCGTCAATGGGCAGGGCCGCTCCGTCGCGCATGAGTTCGCGCAGCGTGTGCCCTTCGACGTACTCCATGATGATGTAGGGAATGCGCACGGCTTGGCCGGTGGGGTCGGTTGCCGTGTCCTCGCCCGTGTCATAGACCGCGACGATGGCGGGATGGTTGAGAGAGGCCGCAGCCTGCGCCTCCCGCCTGAACCGGTTCTGGAAGGCCGGATCGCGCGCCAAATCGGAGCGAAGCACTTTGATGGCGACGGTCCGCCCGAGCCGCGCGTCGCGTCCGACGTGCACCTCGGCCATGCCGCCGCGTCCTATCAGCTCGCCGACCTCGTAGCGTCCGGCGAGGGTGCGTGGCGTGAAATCGACCACTTGACGTCCCTTTCGGTTATTCGCCCGCTTGGTGCCCGCCACTCGCGGAACTCAAGGACATGATCCCACGTCCAGTCGTGCTATGCGACGCAGCCGGGCTCCTCGTGTCCGGATTGTTTCCAAAATCCAGGGCGGCGGTCTGGTTCATCCCCCCCGAAAGGAGGAATCCGACGACGATCGCCGCAATACACAGCAGCGCCGCCAGAAGCACCCACCAGTCCGCCGTGCCACGTCCAAGACGGCGACGCGGCGGCGGTGAGTAGGTCTCCGGCGGCAGCGGTTCGGTGAGAATCGCCTCATCCGGATGGACGATGGCGGCCCTGGCCAGCGCAAACTCCTCACCGTCGACCCGTGGTGAGTCCGCGTTCCCCCGGTCGCCTCCCTCCACGGGGTCCGGTAGGTGGAGTCGCGCCCCGAAGGCCGGCCGTCCACCGGTGGCGGTGGCGGGCAGGCCGAGGGACGGGTCCGTCGGGTTGAAGGCTCCGACCACTGGCGCCAAAACAGGCTGGACCTCTTCTCCCTCATCAATGGCGTCGGTGCTGCCTGACGTCAGTGCGGCCGCCTTGATCACCCCGGCGGTGATTGGGGCGGTCACAGGCGCCGGGGTGGTCGCCAAGCCGGGCAGGGCGGCAAGTTCGTGGGCGAGCTCGGCGCAGGAGGCAGGTCGCAGGGCCGGGTCCTTGAGCAGCAGCCTGTCGATGAGGTCGCGAAGGGGCGGGTCGACCCAGTCGGGAAGCGGAGGTGGAGGCTGGCGGACCTGAGCCAGGGCTATGTCAACATCGGCTCCCGCGGAGAAGGGCCGCGAGCCGACCAAGCATTCAAAGGCGATGATGCCCAGGGCATACATGTCGCCCGATGGGGTGGCGGGCTTCCCCAGCGCCTGTTCAGGGGCGAGATAGTGGGCGGTGCCCATGACCTTGCCCGTGGCTGTCAACGCAGCCTGGCCACGGCACACAGAGATCCCAAAGTCGGTGAGCTTGACATGCCCCGAGGGGGTGATGAGGACGTTGCCGGGTTTGACATCGCGGTGTACCACGCCCGCCTCATGGGCGGCGAACAGTCCTTGGGCGCACTGGTGGAGTATGGGAACGAGCACCTTGGGGGTCAGCGTCATGTGGTCGGCCAGCAGGTCAGCGAGCGACTGGCCGGAGACATACTCCAAGACGAGGTAGCCGGTGCCCTCCTCCTCGCGGTAGTCGTGGACCTTGGCAATGTTGGGGTGGGAGAGCATGGCTGCGTTGTGGGCTTCGACCCGCAGGCGGTGCAGGGAGGATTCGTCTCCCGTGTACTCGGGGCGAAGAACCTTGATCGCGACGGTGCGTTGAGCCCACGCGTCGCGGCCCCGCCACACCTCGCCCATACCGCCGACGGCGATCCGCGAGTCCAACTCGTAGCGGCCACCGGCCAAAGCCAAACCCTTCGCCGCGATCATTTCGCCATCGCCGCCTCCATGACCGCGCGGGCGATCGGCGCGGCGACCGCCCCGCCTGTGCCACTCATGCCCGCTTTGCCCCCGTCCTCGACGACGACTGCGACCGCAAGGCGCGTATCGCCATCGTCCGCGAATGAGACGAACCAGTTGTCGGGCGGCTGGCCCTTGGTCTTCTCCGCCGTCCCGGTCTTGCCGCCCACCTCGACGCCGGGGATCGCAGCGCGCGAGCCCGAGCCTGAGGTAACGACCTGGACCATCATGGCGCGCAACTGGCGCGCTGTCGAGGGGGAGATTGCGGTCGCAAACGGAACGGGGTCGATGGTCTTGACGACGCTCAGATCCGAGTTTCGCAAGGTACGTACCAGGTGGGGGGCCATAATGACGCCCTCATTGACGGCGGCAGCGGCGACCATCGCCATCTGAAGAGGGGTGACTCGGTCGTCGAATTGCCCAATCGCGCTCATCGCAACCTGGGGTTCATCCATGTCCTCGCCGAGGGTCGAGGGGGTGACATAGGTGGGGATGGACAGGGCTTGGGAGAAGCCAAACTTGGCGGCTTGCTCGCGCAAGGCGTCCTCGCCGAGTTCCATCCCCAGGTTCGCAAACGCCGTGTTGCAGGAGATCGCGAGGGCTTGGATCATCGTCATCTCGCCGACGGATGAGCACTGCGAGTCGCCCATATTGCCCAAGTCGACCTCGGTGCCCGGCAGGCGCAGCGTGACCGGGGCGGGCAGGACAGACTCGGAGGTGTAGTCGCCAGATTCAAGCGCCGCGGCGGCCGTGATGAGCTTGAAGGTCGAGCCGGGACTGTAGAGGTTGCCGGAGATGGCCCGATTCCACAAGGGGTTGTGCTTGTTCTTCAGGAGCTTTTGGTAGATCTTGTTGACCTCGGCGGTGTCGTGGCCCGCCAGGTCCGCAGGGTCAAAGCTCGGCTTGGAGACCATCGCGAGAATCTCACCTGTGGTGGCATTAAGGACGATGACGGCCCCTCGCTGGTCTCCCAGCGCATCCCAGGCGGTGGTCTGGACGTCGGGGTCGAGAGTGAGTTCGACGCCGCCGCCATGGCGTTGGCGCCCGGTGACGAGGTCCTGGATGCGCGAAAGGAAAAGCGAATCAGCGGTGCCCTGGAGGACCTCGTCGTAGGCTGCCTCAATGCCGGTCATCCCGAAGACCACGGAGAAGAACCCGGTCGCGGGCGCGTAGAGGGGTCCCTTGGAGTATCGGCGCTGGTAGCCGAAGTCATCTTTGACGCGCTTGGAGGAGGCGACGGCCTTACCTGCAACGATGATGGGCCCGCGGTCGCGGTTGAAGGACTGGTAGTAGGTGCGGGCGTTGCGCGGATCCTGACGCAGCGCTGAGGCTTTGACGAACTGGGTGTAGGTGGCCGAGGCGAAGAGGGCGAGAATCATCACGAGCGCCAAGGCGGTCACCCGCCGGATTTGGACATTCACGGGGCATCACCTGCGCTCGCTTTTGCCGCGTCTGCTGCGTCCGCTGCTTCGGCCGCGAGGATGGGGGCGAGGTCAATCTCGTTTGTCGCCGGTGCTGGGCGGCGCGCACCGTCTGAGATCCGCAGGAGCAGGGCGGCGATCATCCAGTTGGCGACGAGCGCCGAGCCGCCGGCCGCCATGAAGGGCACGGTCAGACCCGTCAACGGGATGAGACGGGTGACCCCGCCCACCACGGTGAACACCTGGAGGGCGAAAGAAAAAGCCAACCCGGAGGCCAAGAGCTTTCCGAACCCGTCGCTGACCCCCACGGCCGTGCGCATCCCCCGCTGGATGAGGATGGCAAAGCACAGGAGGATGGCAAACAGGCCTGTCAACCCCAGTTCTTCGCCCAGCGAGGTGACGATGAAGTCGGAGAAGGCAAGTTCGGTAAGGTCCGGTCTGCCTCTCCCCCACCCGGTCCCAAACAGTCCCCCGTTGGCCATGCCGAATAGGCCCTTGACGAGCTGGCCCGAACCTCCCGGGTCACGGTTGTAGACCTCTGAGGAGAAGGGGTGGAGCCAGATGTCGAACCGTGAGCGAACGTGAGAAAAGGCGGTGTGGGCTGCGGTGACGCCGACAGCGAAGAGAATCAGGCCCAGAGCGATCCAGCTGGGCCGGTCGGTCGCAACGTAGAGCATGGCAACGAACAGGCCAAAGAACAGCAGGGAGGTGCCGAGGTCTTTTTCGAAGATGAGGACGCCCAGCGACGTGAGCCAGGCCAGAAGGATCGGCCCGAGGTCGCGCAGGCGCGGAAGCTGGAGGCGCAGGATCTTGGGTCCGGCCAAGGAGAGGGTGTCGCGGCGGGTCACGAGGTAGCCGGCGAAGAAGACCGCGAGGAGGATCTTCGACAGTTCTGCTGGTTGGAAGGAAAACGAGCCCAGCCGGATCCAAATCCGCGAGCCACCTTCAGCCTTGCCGATTCCTGGTGCCAGAGGCAGAACAAGCGCGGCCAATCCGATGAGCATCGCGGTGAACGTGAACCGTCGCAGCGTCCGGTGATCGCGCAGCAAGACGATGACCAGGGCCGCTGCTCCGATGCCGACACCCGTCCACAGCAGCTGCCGGCTCGCAATGGAGCCGAACATGGGCAAGGAGACCTGGTAGCGCAGCTGCAGCCGGTAGATCATCGCTAGGCCTGTGCCGTTTAGAAGCACGACGGTCGGCAAGATGACAGGGTCGGCATAGGGGGCGCGAACCCGCAGGAGGATGTGAAGCACGAGCGCCAGACCGGCGAATCCCACGGAGTAGCGGACAAAGTCGGCCGGAAGACGTCCCTCCATCGCCAACCCCACTTGGGCGTAGGCGTAGGTCGAGATCGCCAACGCCAGAAGGAGCAATGCGAGTTCGCGACCCCGTCCTGGCCTGGCGGGGCTCGGCGCGAGGGTCGCCATCAGGGAGCCTCGGGGGGGTGCGCCGCCGAATCCGTCTGGGCGCCGGTGAGGAACTCGGCCAGTTTGTCCTCGGCCTCAGCCAGGGAGCCCGCCGAGATCGTCTCCCCGATGCGGTCTTGGTAGACCTGGTCGAGTGAGGCGACGGCGACGTCAGTCTCCCGGATGACATGGGAGAGGTGCAAGGGTCCCAACGTCTGGTTGATTCCCTGGTAGACGGCGACCTTGCCCTGGGAGACTCCGAGGTAGTACTGCGTTTGGGACCAGTCGTGGGCCACCTTGCCCACGGCGATGCATGCCCCCAGGACGATGACGGCGATCACGGGAATCACGAGGCGTCGGGCCAGGGAACGGGGTCGGGGAGTGTCGGACTCCTCATCGTCGGCGGGGGATTTGGCCTTGCGCCTACGCCGCTTTTTGCCCTTGACCGCGGCGTCCGGGGTGCGCTCCTTGGGGGCTGTCAGCGCCGCAGCCTTGCCTGCCGCTCCGGACCCACCCCGGGTTGGTCGGTTCCGATCCACAGCAGCCGCACCCACCACCTGGACGGACGATGACGGGGCCCGGCCATCGGCCACCTTGTCCAGGTCCAGGACGTCGGCGACCACGCAGGTGATGTTGTCCGGACCGCCAGCCCGCAAGGCGAGGTCAATGAGTTTGTCGGCTGCCACCGCCGGCTGTTTTTCCTGGGTGAGGGTTTCGCTGAGCGTTTCCGGCGAGACCACGGAGGACAGACCATCGGAGCAGAGCATCCACCGGTCGCCGACCTGGGCGGAGCGGGCGGCGACGTCAACACCTCCTCCGAGTTCGACATCGCCCAAGACCCGCAGAAGCAGGGAGCGTTGAGGGTGACGTTCGGCCTGGTCAGGGTCAAGGCGACCCGTCTCAACGAGGTACTGAACAAAGGTGTGATCCACCGTGACCTGCTCGAGAGTTCCTTCCCGCAAAAGGTAGGCCCGCGAATCACCAATGTGGGCCAGCACAAGGCGGTCTTCGCAGCGCAACAGCGCCGTGATCGTCGTACCCAGGCCCGCAAGCTCCGGGTCCTCCTCCACCCGCTCTAAGAGCTCACTGTGAGCGGCAGCGACGGCCTCGTGAATGGCCTGCGCTGCTTCATCGGCCGCCGGCGTCTCCTCATCGAGGGCCGCAAGGTGGGCGATCGCCACCGAGGAGGCGATGTCCCCGCCCGCATGTCCCCCCATGCCATCGGCGACGACGAGAAGGTGGGGACCCGCGTAGCCCGAATCCTGGTTATTGGCCCGGGTTAGGCCAATGTCGGATCGGGCGGCGAAGGAAAAGACGACGGGCATGATCACGACCTTGCCAGGTCAAGTCGAGTTTGCCCAATGCGCACCTGCTGGCCGGCGTGGACCCTGACCGGGCCCTGGACTTGGTCGCGGCCAAGGAAGGTGCCGTTGGTGGAGCCAAGGTCTTCAAGGATCCAGCCTTGGGCGTCGGGCATGATCCGCGCGTGCCGCCCTGAGGTGAACTCGTCGTCGAGAATGAGGTTGGCCCCCGAGGAGCGGCCGATGACGATCCCCGCCCCAAGCGGCAGGGTGGTCCCCCGCAGGGGTCCCGAGGCGACGACTACCTTGGTGGGAGCGTCGCGGAGGGGCTGGGCTGCGGAGGTCGGGCCATCAAGCGGAGCCTTGACGATGGCCCTGCCACGCCCGGTGCGAGGCGTGCGTGAGCGGCGGCGGGTGATGGACAGGCCGTAGACGTCGCGTCGCAGCGAGGTCAGGACTGCGACGACGAAGAGCCACAAGAGGAGCAGGTAGCTGAGCCTCAGGAAGGTGACGGCGAGTTCGTTCATCACGCCCCGGCTTACCCCTCCGGAGCGTAGGCGCCACCATCCGCCGGGTCGCCGGTCCAGAAGACGATTTGCGTCCGCCCGACCGTGATGGTGTTCCCATCGACGAGGAGGGCGTTGGTGATCCGGTGGCCCTCGACGAAGCTGCCGTTCGTCGAGCCGAGGTCGGTGGCGACCGCGCCGTCTGGGGTCAGGCGGATCTCCAAGTGTCGGCGGGAGACGCCGGTGTCCTCGACGATGATGTCGGCATCGGAGCCACGCCCAATGACAGTGACCGGTCCGGTCAGCAGGTAACGCTGGCCGTCGATGTCGACGATCGGGTGCCGAGCCGTGGCCGACGAGGTGGTCGCAGGGGCGACAGCACCGCGGACGGTGGCGGAGCGGACATGGAACACCCCTGGTTTGAGCTCGGTGTTCTCCTCAAACGTCACAGAGACAGGTCCGACAAAGGCGTAGCGCTGAGACGCCGCGTGCTGGGCTACTCCTTCCTGGAGCTCTTCCCCCATCGCTTCGGCGCCCCAGTCCAGGATCTTGTCGAAGTCTTGGGGGGCGAGTTCTATGACAAATTCGTTGGGCACCACTGCGCGTCCTCGCGCGAGCACCGCCGCCTTTTCGTCGAGTTCGCGGCGAAGGGCCGATGCCAGTTCCACGGGTTTCACCTCACTGCGGGATGTTTTGGCGAAGGCACCATCGAAGGCGCGCTCGACACGCTTTTCAAAGCGGTCGATGAACGCCATGGCCACCTCCTGTCCGGTGCGCACCGCGTGACTTTCCAAGTGGGGGCGCGGACGCACGGCGACGCGTGAACGCCGTCCTTGGCATCGTAACCTGTGTCGGGCCTGTGCGCGCGTCCTCGCCGTCCAAGGACCGCGCGTGTCGCACTTCGCTTGTACCTTCCGAGCCTTGTTCTGGAGGTTGGCGGGGCAGGCGGCATGCTAGCCTTCTGCCTCGACGCGCAAGTGGCGGAATTGGCAGACGCGCACGGTTCAGGTCCGTGTGCCCGCAAGGGCATGGGGGTTCAAGTCCCCCCTTGCGCACCGCTCCCCTGTAGGCTGGGCGGATGACGATTGTGGGTTTGACCAGCACTGAAGTGGCGGCGCAGGTCGCCGCCGGACAGGTGAACACCTCATCGGCCCGGTCGAGCCGGTCGGTTGGGGACATTCTTAGGGGCAACATCTTCACGTTGTTCAACGGCCTGCTGCTGTCGCTGGCAACCATCGTCATCGTCATTGACCGATCCCCGTTCAACGCCCTGTTCGGGATCGTCATGGTCGTCAACTCCGGCATCGGGATCTTCCAGGAAATGAAGGCCAAGCGGCTGTTGGACCGGCTGGCCATCCTCCACGCGCCTCGGGCTCGGGTCCTACGCGATGGGGAAACCCGCGAGATCGCGGTCGAGGAGGTGGTCCTGGGCGACGCCCTGCTCCTCGAACTGGGCGACCAAGTTGTGGCTGACGGGGAAGTGGTGGACTCCTCAGAGTTGGAGATTGACGAGTCGCTGCTGACCGGCGAGTCCGACCCTGTCGTTAAGAAGCAGGGCGACACGGTGCTCAGCGGCTCGATTGTCGTCGCGGGGGCGGGGGCAGCCCAGGTCACAGCCGTGGGGGAGGCCTCCTACGCGGCGAAGGTCGCCACCCACGCCAAGCGGTTCCAGCGCGCGCATTCCGAACTCTTGGCCTCGACAAACACGGTGCTCAAGTGGATCTCGTGGATGCTGGCGATCGTGGGACCGGTGTTGGTCTGGGGTCAGCTCCGTCTTGACACCGGACAATGGCGCGTCGCGGTGATTCACGCAACGGCCGCCATCGTCGGCATGATTCCGGAAGGGCTGGTGCTGCTGACCTCAATGGCCTTCATGTTGGCGACGATGACGCTCGCGCGAAGAGAGGTGCTCGTCCAGCAGATGCCCGCGGTGGAGGGGCTGGCGCGCGTGGACACGCTGCTGCTGGACAAGACGGGGACGCTTACCGAAGGGGTCATCCAGTTTGAGGACTTGGTGGGGGTCGAGGGCGAGGAGAGGGACGTCATCGTTCGATGTCTGGCGACGATGGCACGGCGGTCGAAGAACCCGACGAACCAGGCGATTATCGAAGCTCTGGGTGAAGCTGCGCCCTTTGAGGTGATTGGCGAGGTGCCGTTCAGCTCGGCGCGCAAGTGGAGCGCGGTGACAACACCGCAGGCGACGTGGCTGCTGGGGGCACCGGAGATGCTTTTCGCGGGGCGGACCCAGGAGCCCATGTTCGCCCAGGCCCGGGGGATCGCGCAGGAGGGCAAGCGGGTCCTGGTCGTGATGTCGGCGGCGCAGGCGCCCCAGGAAGGGGTGCTGCCCAAGGAGCGTCAGGCGCGAGCGCTCGTGGTGCTCAGCGAGTCGGTGCGGCCGGACGCCCGACAGACGCTGGGGTATTTCGCCGAGCAGGGCGTGGATATCAAGGTGATTTCTGGGGATTCGCCGTTGACGGTGGCGGCGGTGGCTCGGCGTGTCGGACTCGACGTGGACCAGGCCTTTGATGCCCGTGAACTGCCGGAAGACCCTATGGCGCTCGCGGGCGTGTTGGCCCAGTACAACGTCTTTGGGCGGGTTCAGCCCGAGCAGAAGCGGCTGATTGCCCGGTGCTTGCAGGGCCAAGGCCGGGTCGTCGCGATGACGGGCGATGGTGTCAACGATGCGATGGCGCTCAAGGACGCCGACATCGGGATCGCCATGAACTCCGGGGCGACGGCAACCAAGGCCGTCGCGGAGCTGATCCTCCTGGATAACCAGTTCGCTCGCCTGCCGAAGGTGCTGGCCGAGGGGCGTCGGGTCATCGCGAACATCGAGCGGGTCGCCAACCTCTTCCTCATCAAGAACGTCTACTCGCTGACCCTCGCGCTCGCCGTCACGGTCGCGAGCCTGACCTACCCTTACCTACCCAGCCAAATGACGGTGATCTCCGCTTTGACGATCGGTGTCCCCGCCTTCTTCCTCGCCTTGGGTCCCAACACGCGGATCTACCGGCCGGGCTTCTTACGCCGGGTCCTGCGGTTCGCCATTCCCGTCGGGTTCATCTGCGCGGTCGCGATGATGGTCGTCTACGCCCAGGCGCGCCGGGCCGGTCTCGAAGTGGGTCAAGCAGGGACCTCGACTTCGATTGCGCTGGTCATGATCGGTATGTGGGTGCTTGTCTGCCTGGCGCGCCCCCTGCGCGGCTGGAAGCTTGGCCTCATCGCCGCCTGTGCCGGAGCCTACGTCGCGGTGCTATTCATCCCGGTGCTCTCGACGCGGTTCGGCTACAACGTCCACCTTCTCACCCTTCCGGCTGCCCTCATCGCCGGAGCGGCTGGCGCCCTGGCCGTCGAGCTCATCTGGTCCCGCACCCGCGCCCTCACCTAGCGTCCCTCGCAGCGAGGAGGTCCCAGGCGGCGTCAACGTCGGGTTCGCGGAACTGGATCTCAGGATGGGCGTCGTGGCAGGCAATGATCTCCTCGGCCCCCACGCTGAAGGGGACACGCTGGGCAAACCCCGTCGCGATGGACCGCACCTTGGAGTTGTCGAAGATCACCGAGTGGGACTTATCGCCCAGCAGCCCCGGGCCGCGAACCGGCAGCACGCGCGCAATCGCCTGGCTCGTCGCATGGACGATGACGGGCTCCGCGACTCCCGCAGCCCGCGCCAGCTCTGCGTAGATCGCGTTCCACGTCAACACCTCGTCGCCGGTGATGTGGAAGGCCTCGCCGATCGCTCGGCGATCTCCCAGCAGGCGGGCGAAGCAGTAGGCGAAGTCGCGGGCGTGGGTCAACGTCCAAAGTGACGTGCCGTCGCCGAGGATCACGATGGGCTTGCCCTCGCGCATCCGAGCGATGTCGGTCCACTTGCCGATGTTGGGCAGTTTCCCGGCGTCGTAGGTGTGGGAGGGCCTCACGATCGTCCCTGGGAACCCTTCGGACCGGATGAGGCCCACGAGCAGGTCCTCGCAGGCGATCTTCTCCCGCGAGTACTCCCAATAGGGGTTGACGAGCTGCATCGACTCAGTGATGGGCAGCCGAGGGACGGGCTTGGCATAGGCCGAGGCGGTCGCAATGAGAACGTACTGCCGCACCCGGCCGCGCAGGCAGGCGATGTTGCGGGCCAGACGGGTCGGCTCGTAGGTGAGGAAATCGGCGACCACATCGAAGGTGTCGCTGGTCAACGCTGCTGAAGTGGCGTCATCGTCCGCAATATCTGCGCGGAGGAGGCGAACGTCCGGCGGAAGGGGCCGCAGCGTCGATTGGCCCCGGTTCAGGACGCTCACCTCGTGACCCAAGGCGAGCGACTCGCGGACGCAGGCAGCCGAGATTGTCCCCGTGCCACCGATGTACAAAACCTTCAGACCCATGGTGAACTCCTTAGTGTCAGGCGGCGCCCGCGATCATGGCGACGCAGGCGGCGTGGACGAGGGGGGCGAGGAGGATGCGGTGGTGCCCGTAGCCCTCGGTCGTCATGAGATCGCCACCCTCCCAGGCGGCGTGGATTTCCTCCGCTGTGCGATAGCGCGACTCCTTGTCGCGGACGTCGTGGACGAGCAGGCCGGGCGGGAGGGCGCCGGTGGCTGCCATCGCGGTGAGGTCAAAGCTCCCCATGGGCCGCTTCGCCCACGCTGCCATGTCGGCGATCATGAGGTCGATGACGCGCTCAGGGAAGGCGAGCGTCCTGCCGTAGATTCGGGCGATGGCAGCCATGTCGGGACTGGGCGCGACAAAGCAAAGACGGTCGGCGTGGAAGGTGCCGTTGACCAGGGCACGGGCGCTGGTCGCGCAGCCCAGGGAGTGGGCGATCACGCCCGCCGCCGGGCCGTAGATCGCCGCGACCGCTTCGAGGGAGTCGATCATCTCTCCGCCGGAGGAATGGTTGGGGCCGTGCGGGCCCGGGTCGGACTCCCCGTGACTCATCGAATCGAAGGCCAGCACCCGGAATCCCGCCTCCACCAGGGGGCCGACGAAGGCCCCCAACTGGCCGCGCCATCCTCCCCAGCCATGGACCAAGTAGACCAGGGGCGCGCTGTCCTCGCCCCAGGTTTCGACGGCGAGGTGGCGGTCGCCGGGAATCGGAACCATTTCCAGGCACCCGGGGCCACGCCGATTGTCCTGGCGGCGGCCAGCGTTGCGAGGCAGACGGCACCACAGCTTCGCGGCGGAGCGGGCGGCCGTCCTCGGGGCGAGGCGAGCCCCAGCCCAGTAGGCGGCCGCGGTCGATGCTCGGGCGATTCTTGCGCCGATCCGGGCGGTGCGGGTGGCCATGAAAGGAACTCCTCCGGTAGAGCCAGGCGGCATCAATTCTGCCAGGAGCGAACGGGTGTCATGCACACGGGACACGCCCGGGGAAGCATCCCAGTGGGTGAGATCTTCCGTTTCGAGTTTGTCCACAGGCTCCTCGGCTGGCGAGGGCGATAACGGCCCAACGCTTCGGCGAGTCCTCCACCGCCTGTCCGCCGCCGCGGCCAAGTTGCCCACCGTCTATCCCCCGGCTGTCCCCAGGGCTGTCCACAACCCTGTTCGCCAAGAGCGCGATCGAACCGTAGCCTGGCGCGAGCGCTCTTCGCCCCGCGCCCTGACTTCATGTCCGTGGTCTGTGATGCGATGGTGCCGTCACACCAAGATACGTCCACGACCGGGTAGAGAGGGGCTCTGCATGTCGACCGTGACTCAGTTTGAGACTCCGGTCGAGGCTGTCGACTTCGGGCGCCTCCCACCGCAGGATTTGGCGGCTGAGCAGTCGGTGTTGGGGGCGATGCTCCTGTCGAAGGATGCGATCGCTGATGTGGTGGAGGTCCTGGAAGACGCTGATTTTTACAAGCCTGCCCATGAGCTGGTGTTCGCGGCCGCCAAGGAGCTGTACGGGGCTGGGGAGCCGGTTGATCCGATCACGGTGGCAGCAGCGCTGACCCGTGATGGGACGATTGGTCGGGCCGGTGGGGTGGGCTACCTCCACGACCTGACCGACACGGTTCCCACGGCGGCCAACGCAGGCTACTACGCGCATATTGTCCGTGAGCGGGCGATCCTGCGTCGCCTGGTCGACGCGGGGACCCGCATCACCCAAATGGGGTACTCGGCCGACGGGGCTGAGGTTGACGACCTGGTCAACGCTGCCCAGGCGGAGATCTTCGATGTCACCAAACGTGACGCCCGTGAGGACTACGTCGCGTTGGGAGCCTACGTCGATACCTTCCTCGAAGAACTCGACGCCAAGGACAAGGCCGATGGTCCCGAGGGTGTCCCCACAGGGTTCACCGAGCTAGACACGGTCACCGGCGGGTTCCAGCCTGGGCAGCTGGTGATCGTGGCGGCCCGCCCGGCGATGGGCAAGTCAACCTTGGGCATCGACTTCATCCGCTCAGCCTCGATCCGCCACGGCATGACGTCGGTCGTCTTCTCCTTGGAGATGTCGCGGGCGGAGATCGCTCAAAGGATTGTCTCTGCGGAGGCGCGGGTCTTCCTCCAGGATGTGCGGCACGGCAACTTGGGGATGGAAAAGTGGGAGCGCATCATGCGTCACCACGAGGCGCTGAGCCGGGCCCCGCTGTTCATTGACGACTCGCCGAACATGACGCTCGTTGAGATCCGTGCCAAGTGTCGGCGCCTGAAGCAACGCCACGACCTCAAACTCGTCGTCATCGACTACCTCCAGCTCATGTCCTCCGGCAAGCGGGTCGAGTCCCGCCAGCAAGAAGTCTCCGAGTTCTCCCGAGCCCTAAAGCTCCTAGCCAAGGAGCTCGACGTCCCCATCATCGCGATCTCCCAGCTCAACAGGAACCCCGAGAAACGCGACGACGGCAAACCCCAAATGTCCGACCTGCGCGAATCCGGCTCCCTAGAGCAAGACGCCGACATGGTCCTACTCATCCACCGTCCCGCCGCCAAAGCCGACCAGCCCCGCGGCCACTCCATAGACGCTGAACTCCTACTCGCCAAACATCGCAACGGCCCCACCGCCAAAATCGACGTCCTGTTCACCGGCCACTTCGCCCAATTCCAAGAAGCCGGCAAGGACCTGTAGCCGCAGACTTCCCTCCCGCGCCGCTGACGCCGCGTTCGGGATTTCTCTGACGCCGTACCAGACACCAGCGCCGCGCCCGTACGCCCGCCACCAACCTCCCTCCCGCCCAACTTCCCTCCCGCGCCGCTGACGCCGCGTTCGGGATTTCTCTGACGCCGTACCAGACACCAGCGCCGCGCCCGTACGCCCGTCACCAACCTCCCTCCCGCGAGGCTAGGGTGTGGCGGGTGCGGATAAGTCTTCGTGGGCGCTTGGCGCTGGTGGCTGGGCGCGCGGCCTCCGGTGCTTCCCGACTGGTCGGGCGCGGACGCGGGCAGGTCGTGGGAGGGCGCATCATGCTCGCGCTCGCCCCAGACCTCCTAGACCAGCTGGGCCGATGGCGGCACTTGGCACTCGTCTCGGCGACCAATGGGAAGTCCACGACCACCCGGTTCCTCGCCGAGGCGCTCGGAGTCGCCGGGGAGGTCGCTCACAATGCGACGGGCGCGAACATGGGGGCGGGGATCGTGACCGCGCTCGCCTCCCAGCCCAAGGCCCCCTTCGCGGCCCTAGAAGTCGACGAGGCGCACCTTCCCGCCCTGGCGGCAGCCCTGGAGCCCGAGGTCGTGCTCCTAATGAACCTCTCGCCCGACCAGCCGGGCCGCGGCATCGACCCCACCCTCCTAGCCCAACGCTGGAGAGGAATGATCGAGCGAGCATCATGGACGATGACGGTCATCGCCAACGCCGACGACCCGCTGGTAGCCTGGGCCGCCCGCCCCCTTCCGCCCCGCGCCCCCCCCCCGCGCCCATGCCCCCCCTCCCCCCCACCCCCCCCCCCGCCCCCCTCCCCCCCCCCCT
>WQYN01000010.1 GCA_009781225.1 Micrococcales bacterium
ATCGAACTCGCACGCCGCATCGCAAGAGGATTCCGCAACCCCGACAACTACCGACTCCGCATCCTCCTCGTCACCGGAGCCCTCACATGACAACGCGCCTCCCCACCTCAAGTACGCAGAGCCAGAATCCCGCGCTTATCGCCGCACCGCCCGAATGACTTTCCCCGACCGCCTCCTCGACGGGCACAGCGGACTCGTGAAGCCCCGAGGTCTCTCAGCCTCTGGAAGCTCAGCACCCGGAGAAGACGGTGGACAATGCCTGCGCCGGCCTCGCCGCGAGATGGGCTGGTGCGGAATCTGACTGGCAGCGGGTGGCTGTTGGCGGCAATCGAGACTGCGGGGCTGGCACGGGCCGGGCGTGACGGGAGGATGATCGACCGGATCCGGGATCGGCTGCTGTTTGCGTTCCGGGACGACCTGGGGCAGGTTGTGGGGGTGACGGGGCGAGCACGGCCTGACGCGCCTGAGGGGACGCCGAAGCATCTCAACACGCCTCGTACCGCGATCTTTCACGAGTCTCGGGCAATGCTCGGGTGGGGGCCCGAGGCGGTTGGTCGGCTGGGTGGAGGGGGTGTTCCTGTGCTGGTTGAAGGGCCTTTTGATGTCTTGGCCGTTCAGGCCGTGCCCTCGCGGACGGGCGGGCCGACATTGTGCCGCTGGCAGCGTCTGGGACAGCTTGGACTGGGCAAAGAGTTGCGCTCGTTCGCCAGGCTGCTCGGTGTGGGCCTTCCGGTCGGCCACCGCGGGTGGTCTTCGCACTTGATGGGGACTATGCCGGACAGGCCGCTGTTCTCAAGGCCGTCGAGCACTTGACACCCACCACCGAGCAGGGGCTCGCGCGCGTGGTTCAGCTGGCCTCCGATGCTGACCCTGCGTCGGTGGGTTTGTCAACTTGAAGTGGCCGTCGGTGCTGGAAGGCGACGGGCCTGATGTGGTACTCGATCTGATCGCTGGGGCCAGGGCACTTCCTGCCATGATGGTTGACACTCTGTGCCCCGCCTTCGACCCTGAACTGTCAGCGGCGTTTCGCGTGCCTTACTGGCATGATGTCATTGAGCGGGCGGCGACGCTCGACTGCCACGGGGCCGGTTTGGCAAGGGAACGACTCGATCAGCTCCTACGGCCGTGGGTCGAACACGACATCATCCTCGACGAATACGATCAAAGGATCGGAGGCCGCTTTCGCCCACAGTCACGGTCTGGAGGGCCAACGACGGAACACGCCCTGGACTCCGTACCGACGGCACGCCATTGGGCGCCGGACGAGATCCAAGTACTGATCGGCGCGCTCCTCTCCCTCACCTGACCCCCCTTCCAGGCACCGGAAGCGTGTCTCTCACGCAAGTGGGTCGCCGCAAGGCTGTGACCAGGTACTTTCCTTCACCACGTTACGGGACGCAACTGTCGGCCTATGGCACCCGTCAACGCGAACTCGACCGGTAGTCCGCCCAGCGTGCACAGCAGGTGCAAACGCCCATTCAAGAGGTAGCGACTGTGGGACCCGAGTTGGGTCACCGCTAGCGCTGTCGCCCCGCTCGTAGCGCTGTGATCTGCGCATAAACCTTTTCGTTGCCGCCTTCCAAGGCACTAGGCGCATCAAGAGAACACAATCTCGGTGGCGAGAAGCGCACCCTGGACAGGAAAGGCGAGGACTGTCGGGGCCGCCACTCGCTGCGCGCACAGCCCAATCTGGGGCTTGATGATGATCCCAGATGGAGCCGGCATGGCGGCGACACCTGAGGTGCCGCGATGACGACGAGGTGACAGCGGTGTTGCCTGCTCGAAACAGGAGCCGATCCACCCAAGGGAGGCTTCCGCCGCAGCCGCGAGAAATCCACCAGGACTTTCGCCGAAGCTTCCCGAGTTCGCGAGCCGTTCATCTGCACTTATGCAGGTGGCAGCCACACTTCGCAAGGCACTAGTCCTATTGACCCAACTCGGGACCGGAAGCGTGTCTCTCACGCAAGTGGGTCGCCGCAAGGCTGTGACCAGGTACTTTCCTTCACCACGTTCCGGGACGTGACTGTCGGCCTATGGCACCCGTCAACGCGAACTCGACCGGTAGTCCGCCCAGCGTGCACAGCAGGTGCAAACGCCCATTCCAGAGGTAGCGACTGTGGGAAGCCCAGGATCCGAAACGCGTCTGTGCTCGCGAAACGCCAAAAGGCGCAGCCTCTACCGCAGAGTGGAAATGACGACGCCGTAGGCCTGCTCGATTCTCCCCTACGCAGTAAAACTCGATGTTCAGGACCATACTCTGATCTCCCCATCTACCCACCCCCAGTGGTACCTCCAGGAGCTCGTCCAGCGATCTTGATCGCATCCAGGAGCCTCTGACTACCCGACAGTCCAGCTCCTTCGAGTAGCCCAATCACAGTATCCCCAAGCTCGCAGAATATCTCAGGGTTGCTGGCAATCTCGGCCGAAACGATATCATCCGCGTCGCGGCGAAACGAAAGCACATCCTCTTTCGGACAGCGATCCAGATTCTCCGCAAGGTGAGTGACATAGTCTGCAATGAGAACTGAGTCCGCTTGCTCCCTCTCATCCAGGATAGTCAGCGCACGGATGGCCATCATAACCATGACGTAGTAGTCGTGGCCCGCCATCTCAACGGGTGGAGCTTCAATTATTGGGTGTAGTCCACGGGCCACACGGACTGCTAATCCCTCCTTCCGATAGCCAGCCAGCTCCGAATATGCATCCCACAGATACCCTGCAATCTCTCGCAAAGAATCTGGGTCACTCCCATCCCCGAATCTCTGCCAACACCAGCTGAGTATGGCCAGCTGCTCAACTCGCTTCTCGGCAAACCCAAACTCGGAGAAGACTTCCGCTGATCGCAGACCGGCCGTTATCGCTCTGGACACGTCCCTGTGTGCCCATGCGAAACGCGAATAGCGACCCCATTCACGGCCGATTGCGTATGCGCTTCGAGGATCAGGTACCAACCGCTCAAGCGCCTTCCTGTGCTCAAACCCAACTGCCTCATAGTTGGAACCGTCAGGCAAAACGGACACCGAAGCCACGAATCCACCCAATTGGACCGACAACAGAGGGTCGATCCGCACCTCTGGCACCTGCTTCTGAAGCAAGTGTCTAACGCGTTCAATCACCGGTCTGGCGGCCTCCGACCGATCACACAGGTACAGCGCTTCGATGTACTCAAGCTGCGCGAGAAGCAGATCAGCAAGCTTATCCCCATCCCGGGCATGGGCGTCTTCGAGTACTTCAACGCAAATCCCGAGCTCATCAACGGTGTCAGCAGCACGGTCCAAGACCCTCAGGACCAAGCAAAGGTCAATGACAGCTCGCACATACGTTCGATACTCGCCGGTCCCTTCCTCGGCGTGCCACCTTGATTCAGCTGCCTCTCGCCGCCGGACTGCCAAAGTCAACTCAGGCGTCATGATGCTCCTGAGGAGGCATGACATGGATTCGCTGACAACTGCAAAATGCCTGGAGTCCATTCTCCGACTCATCACCGCTTCGCTGAGCGCTTCGTGCAACTGACTCGGCGGGTCGGATATGCATATCGGCGCCGCGACTGAGTTGGGCTGCACAAGAATCAGCTCGTGCAATAGCGACACGAGGCGCTCTTGCCCAGTGCCGGGCTTCGACTCGCGGAGGGCTCGTGTGAGAACCTGTGCAGCGTAGAGACCACTATCATCATCTAGATCGGCGAACATGCCGAGGGCATTCCTCAGCCAATCAGTGTCAGTCCGAGCCGAGGATGCCAGGTCGTCAAGAAGCAGATCCACTACCGGGTCAAGGCTCAACCCGGCCCATACTTGGTTTGTCGAGCTGCTCGGAAAAGCCGTAGCAATTGCATCTGTCAGGGCTGCGGCATCAACCTCACCGAGCATTTCCACTGCAGACACTGCTAGCATCGCCTCAGAGGTACTTGACGGCAGCCGGAGCGAGCACGTTGCAAGAGCCCAGTCTTGCTGTACTCCGGCAATAGACAATCCAGACTGTGCTAGGACCGAGCCGAAATAGCGTCGCTCATGCCCAAGTAGCCTGGCAAGAGGTGCACGATCATCGCCGCTGAGCCGCCCGTCCCCAGTATCAACAGTGCTCAGGAGAGCATCCGCATAGAAGCCAAGCGTGGTGTAGCTAGATGTGCGTTCCGGGCGTGGTGGCGAGTCGACACAGGGGATTCCCGCATTTCGCGCTGCCGCGGCAAAGGCGCTCGTTGATCGCTTCCACAGTTTGTCGAGCGATACCGCGTCTTGCCCTTTCAATACTGATTCGAGTTGGTGCGCCAAGGGTTCGATATGGCTTTCCATCCCGTTGCTCAGCTGAAGGCGTCGCCACCATTCGCCCGCCGTGCGAGCAAGCAGAAGTATTCGGGTTCTAGGGAGGAGGTCTTCCTCTTCAAGCATTGCAATGAGTTTCGCGATCGCAGGACCACGGAACTCGGAGTAGTCGATGACGAACAGTGCCTTGATTCCTTGGAGTTGACGCAGCTTCGCCAACGTTCTGGCAGGAGTGACGAAAGGGTGCCTAGTTGCGTGTTGATTGGATGGGCTACCACTAGCGTTAGAGGTGCTCGACCGCGACAAGATGGGCGTCGCCAGAAATCCCGCAATCCAGGGCCCTTCTCGCACGTCTCGTATCAGTCGGTAGCCGAGGTGTGTCTTTCCCTGACCTCCTGGACCGTAGATCAGCCGCACCACTCCGTGCTTTGGATTGTCGAGCCATTTTCGTGTCTGAAAGTATTCGCGCCGATCCTGCACTGGGATCACCTGCGCTTCAGGACGAAGCCATCCGACGATTGACCCGCCTCGGGCAGTGCTTCGTTCCCCGAATAGTTCGCTTTGGATGGATTCGATTGTGGTCGGTGGAGGGACAATTCGGGAAACCGCGTTGGGCTGCGCTGACGACGGGTGTCCCTCTGAGTAGTAGTTCTGGGCTTGATGCGGTGGGGCAGGGGAAGGTAGTGCGATGTGAGGGGAGTCATTCGCCACCAGACTCTCCAGCCAAGGCTCCAGCCATTCGTGATGACGGTCAAGTCTTGTTGTCAGGTCCTTCAGGGTGTTACTGAGGTGTTGGAACTCGACACGTTGTCCAAGAGGTTCAGAGCTTCGAATGGTTGCCCAGAACGCGTCGAACAGACGTACATGCAGTGTGTCTCGGGTTGCCTTGTCAGCTCCATTCAGTGCCTGCACTTCCGCGGCTTCGACCCTTAGCCGCGCCTCAGGGTCCGAAGACAGGCCACACACGACCTCGACAAACTGCGAGTGGAGCACCATATCGGTGAGTCGGGCCTTGCTTTCTGTCGGCAACTCGACGGAACCGATTGCATGCACCATCGACCTCTTCAGTGCACGCATGAGTAAACGATCACTTAGCTTGTCGTGGAGCGACTGAGTTCCGTCTCCAGCGAGCGCTCCCGTCACAAGATTGATAGCCTCGGCGAGGCTGAAGGCGAGACTGGCGGGCATGCCACAACCCTAGTGGAGAAGGTAGGGTACCGGCAAAGTGATTGTGAGGGTGGGCCGAGCTGGGGTTTTATGACCTGAGATGAACGGGTCGCCGGAAGGGCGCGCCCTCTGGGGGAGAGCGCGGGAAGTGCAGACCGACCGGATGTTCCCCGTGGATCATGTCGGCTGTGGCCCCTTCCCCTGTCGTGCAGCCCGACGTGGTATCGAACCTCGTCCCGCTGGAACCGTTTGCCATGGCTGCTCACTCGCGAACCAGCGATGGGTGCTCCTTCCAATCGGAGCAGTCCTGGCCTGCGCGTTGGCCGCAGTTCTGGATGGACCCGGGTCTTGCGCGCCGTTTGGCCAGTGTGGAGGTACGCGGATGGCAAGGTCACCGCGGCAATTTGAAGTGCCCGCCGGGCAGAAGCGTCAGCGGTCGTCGGGGTGCTCAATGCGCCGATCCACACAGTCGCCACCACCATCACCCATGATCTCGTCAACCTTAAGATCGGCGAGATCCACAGGGCTGAGGACCTATTTCAGCGTCTCGCCATGGGAGGAGGAGAAAGATGCGTGATGATCGCCGATGCGGAGGCCGGACGTCGGCATTGCGCGCCCATCGCCGCCGCCACAACACAGACTAGAAATAGGAGCCCAGGATGAGGTCCTACGGGCTTCCCGAATCCTGTGGTCGCGATCAACGCCCTCATCTTTCCGACAGCCACACCTGGGCCGTGGGCAAAGGCAGTGACCGGGGGGAGTCCCACGGGAGCGCCCAGCTTTGCCCCCACCGTCGGCAGCCTTCTGAACTCACCTCGGCAAGTACCGAGGTCACCCACGGAAACAAGCCGCATGGCCTCGCCTCGCGTGAAGTTCTTATGGCAGTCGGGTCCAACGCCAGGACAGTCAGACCTCGGGTTTCTCCTGCACACACCATCGCCCCTTGACTGATCAGTTCCAACAGCGAGTCGGGGTCCGCGACGACAGGCTTCCGCCAAAACGTCAGCCCTGGGGGCGCTGCCCCTGACGAGGCCTTTCAGACCCGACACCTCTTGCCCGATGCCCAGCATCCCCTCCCTCTCAGACCAATCGCGCTCGTGACAGATTGCCAACGGTCGTGGCAGCGGGCGATTCGCCCGAGACTTCACGTCATGGGGATCCTGCGTATTTCAGAAGCAGATGAGAGTAGCGCCTCACACCCGCTCTTGGATACCCGGCGAGGGGCACAACGTGCCCAGACTCACCCGAGAGAACCCGGCCCTGGGCGTTCCGCACGGCGCGCTCAGTTTCCATGCAAGGCTTCCCAACTTGAAGAACACGGGCGGAGGGCTTCGGGGGGGCACGCCGGCCTACACCCCCGCAGACCAGTCCATGGTCCCCTGAGGGCTGGCAAGCCCCGAATCGTGCACCGTCAAATGCCAGGCGGTTGTGGCCCTGACACCGCCAACTACCAAGGAGAGGTGGCGGTCGTCATCCACCATGTGGTCAGGTGGCTGAGCGACCCAATCGTGGGCGGACAGCAGCGCCCTGACGTGTTCCCATTGGGCTGCCTGTCGGTGCCGGCCAACCGGGCGAGGGCCGATCACGTCGATTGTTTCGACTCCCCATGTATCTCGGTAGATCGCCGCCGCAAGCCGAGCCTCGTCCCATTGGCTGGCTGCCCGGGGGTTGGCGGGTCGTGGCCCCAGGTCGGCGACCCAAGGATGGTCGGCGCCTCGCAGCTCGTCGAGCCGGTTGCGGATCATGGATTCGTTTTGCCGAACGATCAACGAAACGCCCTCGTCTTCGGTCCGGATGACTGGTTCGACCCCGGCAAGCCACCCCGGATCAGATAGGGACATAGCCTGCTCTTCAACAATCCGGGCCATCCGCGATTGAAGGATCATCGCAACATCCCCCCCACCCGGATCCTCGACAGGCCTGGACAACGCCATCCATGTCCCACCCCAGTCGAGCGTCGCGGCCCGTCGCCAGGCAGCAACCAGACTGTCAAACGCCGGACTTGCCTCGACTTCCGAGGCAACCTCCAAGTTCGCCCGCCCCAGCTCGCCCCGGAACCTGTCCCTTGAGACCAGTGCCCCCAGGTACTCGTGTTCCCGCAACAGCCGTCCCAGGCTGTACCCCTCGCGCGCATGCCCCGCTGCAATCTCGTGCGCTGTGCGCTCTGACCGGTCGGTCGCCAGGATCGCCTCAAGCCGATCCCGCACCCCAGGGATCTCGTCGCGTCGCACATGGACAGCCGCCGCCTCTTCTTCCGAGAGTGTCGCAATCCACGCGGTATTCGACTTCCGCCCCCTGGTCATCGCCACGTAGAACAGCTCACGCGACAGATGCTCACTAGCCGAGATCGCCAGATGACAGTGGTCAACAGTGATCCCCTGGGCACGATGCGCCGTCACCGCATATGCAAGCTCAACCTGACCAGCCACCCATGAGGCCTCCAGGTCGATCAGCTCGCCATTGTCCTCACGAATCGCCGTCACCACCCCGGTCACCGTGTCAATAGCCTGGATCTGCATGGTTGTCCCGTTGCGAACAAACTGTCCTGAGCGGTCTTTGATCTTCCTGTTGGTTTCGCGTGAGAGCACCCGCTCGCCTAGCCCGGCATCTAGCTTGCCTCGAATCTCGCAGGTCCGCGATGAGTCCACCACGCCGGCTGCCCGCAAGTCCAGGCTCGCCCGATGCGCAAGCTCCCACGCCAGGTCGTTGGTCGCCGCGATCAGCACTGCTGCTTGACCTGTGTGGGCGTGGCTCATCCACGCACTATAGGCTCCGTCGATCATCTCCTGGCTTGTCCCTTCGCGGATACGTCCGGCTTCCATATAACGGTCGATGGCGGAAGGAGAGCCACGTCGCAATCCCAGCGAGTCTTTGGCTTCTTGAGGGTCTTCAAACCGGAATAGGCTCTCAAGCTGGGCTGCGTGTCCGGCCCGGTCAGCCCACCCCAACACTCCTCCCGCGTCCACCGCGTCAAGCTGACGAGGATCGCCCACCAGGAGCATCCTGACTCCCGCAGCCTGCGCGCGTTGGGCGATCATGTCCAGGGACAGGGTTCCGGTCATGGATGCCTCATCGACGATGATGAGTTGGCCGGGTCGTGTTTGGAAGGTTGCCTGTTGGGCTAACAGTTGGGCAAGCAGGGCCTTTTTCTTGGGCGTGCGCACGCCCTTGGACACCTCGCGGATCAATTGGTGACGCTCGGCCTTACGCTCAGCACCGGTCTCATACAGCCACTTGGCGACCGTTTGGGCGGGAGCGTCAAGGTCTGCGGAAAGCACGTCGGCGGCCACGGCCGAGGTGGCCAACCCCACCACGCTTCCTGGCCCATACTTGGCTTCCCATGCTTGGCGAACTGTGCGCATCAACGTCGTTTTGCCTGACCCGGCCGGGCCGACCACACACGAGATCGCTCGAGGTTGGGATACCGCCACCACAGCAGCCCCCATCTGGTCTGGTGCGAGCTGAAACCCTCGGGTGGCGGCGTTGCGAATCGAAGCAGCCGCTACCGCGTCACGTGCTTCCTGGCTGTTGAGTCGTGATGTGTGCAGGGTTTCCTGGCCGATTAGCTGTTCGAGGCGGCTTTCGGCATTCCAGATCGCGGGGGTTGTTTTCCTTGCTCGGTCTGGGTCGTCGAAGACCACGGCTCCGCGTACAACCAGCCGCTCGTCATCGACGGCTTCAACGGTGGGCTGGTAGCGGGAGGGCTCTAGTTCGATGCCGATCTCGACGACCCTTTGGCACACTTTTTGTGTCAGCCGGTCACGGGACTGGGGGTCGGGGCAGCGCACCATCCGTAGGACTCGCTCGACAGCGGCTCGCGCCCGCATGGGCGTCCAGGTGGCTTGGGATGCTTGCAGGTCCCCGAGTGCGACCAAGGCCAGATCGCCACCTCGTAGGCTGCCATCTTCTCGCCCAGCCAGTTGTGCCATCGCGTTAACAACGTCATCGGAGCATGCCACACGGTGCGGGTCGCAACACCGGTCGGTGTGCCCGATCGAAGCGGCGACCAACCTGTCGGGATCAAAACCAACGCGCGTGATCTGCTCACGCCAGGTGGCGCACCGCTCGCCCAGCGTCCGAGGGGTCGGGTCTTTGGCTGGGCGGGTTTCGGCCCACGCCGCATCCTTCCACCTTCCAACCAGCCGGTCCGGTGGGCTGTGACCCGGATTCTCGTCCTGCCACCGGGCGATGGCCTCTTCGAGGCGCTGTTGCACCGCCAACGCGCGAGACGAAAAGTCGTCAATGAGCCCAGGATCAACACCGACGACATCAGCAACGACCGCACGTGTTGGTCGGCCGACGCTCGGCACTCGGATGTCGAACTCCATGCCCAGGTCTCGATGCAACTTGTCAAGCAGGATGTTGGTGTGGACCTCGCTAAGGGCCACGGCCGCGTGGAAGAGCTTGCGGGTATCCAATGCCATCCACTTGCCGTCGGCGCGCCGACGCACGCGACTGGAGACCACCACGTGCGAGTGAAGGTGCGGATCTCCGGTACGAGAGTCCCAGTGATCCCACCGGCTGGCAATCACTCCCTCAACCGGGGCGCGTGCCACTCCTCCTTTTCCCGACCTGGTCTGGAACACGTCCTGCCTCTCAGCCCACTCGATCACATCCACGATCGCGGCGTGATGGGCTTGCAGGATCGCGTCCTGTGTTTCCTTGCCAGCCACCGCGAACAGAAGGGACACCGACTTCGGGATGGTGAACGTCAAATCGACGGCCGACACCTGTGTGGCACTGACCGGTGACCGGTCGTCCTCTGGATGCAACTGGATGGGCCTGTGATCCAACGGGCTCCCAGATAGCGGATGCTGCAACCACTTGTACAACCGGTTGGCGTGTACGGGGCTGACAAACCCTCCCACCGGGATACCCGCAGCCTTGGCTCCCGCGCCGATCCAGCGGGCCGGTGGAGTCCCGGCCATCCCGTAATAGGCTCCGATTCCACCCTTGACCCCCCTAGCGGCGTCGGCCGAGGCGACCGTCGCCAACAGATAGTCAACCCCAGCGGCAGCCTTAATCACCGTGATGGACAGGGCCACTACCCTCCTCCCCCACTCGAAGGAACCACGGCCGACGGCCGGGCGCCTACGGCATCTGCCTCTGTTTTGGTGTTCGGGGGGTTGGCGAGTTGGCATCGTGATACGAGCGCGGCGATGGCGGGGGTCATGTGAAGCTCGGGGCTGATGGTGATGGCCGCTTGGAGCATCTGAGCCAGCACGGCGGCGTCTGCCACCGCCGTGTCCCTCTCACCTGACAGGCGATCAGCCCGTGTCTGTGATTCGTAGGCTTGGCGTCGCGCAACCTCAACGGCCTCAACGCCAGCCTGCCAGGACGCCTCCAGCAGCGTGTTCTCCCGTCGAAGCCTCGCGTACGAGATGTGGGTGCCTGGCGGGATGTTGGAGGCGACCGGTTTGGCCACCAGCGAGCCAACACTGTTGGCGTCGGGGGCGTGGTTTGGCCTGGGAGCCGCAGGGTCGCGCCACCGTCGCGAGGTCGCCCGGCTTCGGCATACGGACCCGCAATACAGTCTCTGCCGTCCAGTCAATGGTGCCCCACACGTGAAGCATGAGACGAGTCTTAGGGTGGCGGCCATGCCCTATCACGCCCCTGGCTCGCCGCCCTTGCTGCCCTCGATAACCGGCCACCGCCATCGAGCGTTGGTGACAGGTTGGTGCACGGGTGCCAGAAGTCCATGGCACCCTACGATTTGGTGACAGGTTCGCAGGATGGCAAGAACCGGTGGACAGGCCCAGGCGTCATAGTCTCGAGGAGCCGACTGGCTGCCGTCGCTTCGATCGTTCGGCAGTCACCTGGAGGCGTCATCGGATCGGACTGGTTGGGCTTTGCTGAGGCTGTGGTTGCTTGGTCTGTGTGGCTTGGTTGGGGTACTGGGAGGTTGGTTTCTCGCCCGGGTCACGATGGCGAGGGGTGGCCCCCCGGCACCGGGGCGGCGCGGGAGCGGAAGACGGCGCCCCACCCTCGACCTGCCCCACGCCCAGCCCCGGAGCCGACTGACTGGTCCTGGCGGGCCGACCGTGGGGCTCGAGTGTGGTGCCTACCGCACCGCAGCCGACAATCCGGCGGGCGATCATGTCCACAAGGAGCCCTCGAGCATCGTGGAGTCGGACCTCCGGGCCTCCGCCATGGCGCCGAGGCGATATGCCGTCATTCCGACAAAGCGACATAGTGACATGGCGCCGAGGTGATATGCCGGCAAGGCGACACGGCGACGGACTGCCACGGCGCCAAGGCGTCATCGTGACAGTGCGACACGGCGATCTGACGATGGGGCGACACGCCGGCAAGATGTGCCGCCACGCAGACAAGCCGACTATCCGCCACGCAGACAACCCGTCACAGAGACAAGCCGTCAGCACGGCAAGCCGTCACGGCGACCTGACGATCGGACGACTTGCCGTCGATGTGATCCGGCGGCGTGTCGGCGAGGAGATGTGCCGCCAAGGAGACAAGCCGACCGTCCGCCAGGGCGACAAGGAGGCGTGCCGACAAGGCGACAAGCATCCACGGAGCCGTATCTATTCGCCATCACGCCGACACAGCGCCATGGACGACAAGCCGGCAGACCGCAACGACGACAACACGATTCGGCGACACTCCGACGTGGCGGGATGCCGCCAAGACGACTCGGCGACTTGGAGACACACCGACCGGGTGACACTGCGCCTCGGCGACGGTCCACCGCAGCAACTCGGCGACATGGGGCGAGGTTTCCTTGCCCGGGATCGTCCCGCTTGTTAGGAGCGCTATCGGGTTAGGTGACGAGAATCAGGAGGGTGGTCTTTTTTTCGGCGAGGGTGACGGTGATCTTAGCTTTGCCCTTCTTCTTGGCGGTGATCAGACCGGTCTTGTCGACGAAAGCGACTTTGGGTTTTGAGGACTTGTAGGTGGGCATCTTCGTCAGGGTTGCTCCTGCGGGGATGGGGGCCGCCGACAACCGCTTGGTCCTCCCCTTGTTGACCTTGATGGTGCTGGTATTGGCGGCCTTGACCGACTTGACTTTGACCGTCTTTGCGACCACGGTGACCTTCAGGCGGGCGGTAGTGCCGCCTTGTGCTGTGGCGGTGATGACGGCGTGACCAGGCTTGATGGCGGTGATTCTCCCGGAGGCGTCGACTCTGGCGGTCTTTGGTTTGCTGGACGACCAGGTCAGCTTGGCCTTGGCTCCCAGCGGGTAGACAAACGTCACGGCTTTCAGGCTCGTCTTGGTTTTCATTGTCACTTCCTTGATCGCCAACCCTACGGCTGTGGCCGCGCCAGCCTTGGGAGACTGCGGACCGCCGGGGATTGACGCCGTGTCCGACGAGGACGGCTGAACGGTGACGGTAACCCCGTCCGACACCACTCGGGACTCACCCTTGCCGTCTGGGGACCAACAGCTCGTGGCCACCGCCCGATACTCCGTGGACACGGCAGGCCGGACACTCAACGTCACACCCGTCGCACCAGGAACAACCACCCAACTCCCAGCCACCAGCGACTGCCACTGCACCGTCGGCACCGGGTCCCCCGAGACATCCACCTTCGTGGTGAACGTCTGACCACTGATCACCGTGCCCGACACGGGCTGGACGGCGATAGCAGGGGGTAGACCAAACTCGAAGGTCCCCGCGCTGGCCTGCAGATCTGTTCCTGAGCCAAAACCGTAAGACACTATCACTGGGAGCCGCCCACACCCCGGGGGAGTCTTCACCGACCACTGCCCGTTTCCGAAGGTCAGATTGGTTCCCGGAGCCCCGCCGAAGGTCACACTCCCCACTGTCACGGGCAGCTGGACCGCGCGGGACGAATCCGTGGTGGTGCCGTTGCCCAGCTGGCCGGCGTTGTTGCGTCCCCACGCCCACAGGACACCGTCCTTGTCCAGGGAGTACCCCATGACGCCGCCCGCGGCGATTGCAGCGAGAGGTGGCAGCGGCCCTGAGGCGGCCTGCACCCGAACCGGGTTCAACGCCAGGTTGCCGTCGGTGCCGTCGCCCACCTGGCCAGAGAGGTTGGCGCCCCAGGCCCAGATGCTGCCGCCAATGTCCAAGGCGTACCCCGTGTATCCTGCTGAGGCGATTGCGGTGAACACGGGCAGGGCCCCGTTTAGTGCCCGCACCCTCTCCGCTCGCTGCCGGTTCACGGTGATGCCGTTGCCTAGTTGACCACTGCTGCCTAGTCCCCAGGCCCAAACCTGGCCGTCACCGTCGAGCGCGTACCCCGTCGAGAGGCCCGCGGCGATTGCTTTGATCGGCGGCAGGGTCCCCGAGGAGGCCTCCACCCGAATCGGATTCGACGAAGACGTGTTGGTTCCGTTGCCCAACCGGCCGTCGGAGCCGGATCCCCAAGCCCAGACGCCGCCATCCCCGTCCAACCCGTAGGCCGAATAGCCTCCTGTGGCGATTGCGGTGAACACCGGCAGCGGCTCGGAGCCGGTCTGGACTCGCACTGGAGTCGTCGCGTGCTGGGTCGTGCCGTTGCCCAACTGGCCGTAGTGGTTCTGTCCCCATGCCCAGATGTCCCCGTCCTTGTCCAGCCCGTAGGCCGAATAGTTGCCTGCGGCAATTGCGGTGAACACCGGCAGCGTCCCGGAAACGACCCGCACTCGAAGCGGAGTCGACGAGTCATCAACTGTTCCGTTGCCCAACTGGCCATAGTTGTTGAGCCCCCATGCCCAGATTCCGCCGTTCTTGTCCAGCCCGTAGGCCGAAGAGCTTCCTGCGGCGATGGCCGTGAACGCCGGCAGTGTTCCCGAGGCAGCTTGCACGCGAACCGGCCGGGTCGAATACCCGCCAGTGGTTCCGGTGCCCAACTGGCCTTCGGAGTTGCTTCCCCACGCCCAGATCTCACCCTCGTCATCCAACCCGTACGCCGAAGCACCGTGAGAGTCAATCTCAACGAACCTTGCCGGCATCCCCCCGCTGACCGTCGTCTCCCCGCCCGAGGGCCCCGAGGTTGGCGATGCCCCCGGAGTGGCCTCCACCGTCGGCGCACACACCGCCCCCAGCCCGAGAATCAGCACAGAAGAAACAAGAGCATGCACCGGCTTTGGAGTCATTGCCCCAGACTACAGTCCCCACGAGGGGCGGTGTGGTGTCTTCGGCTGGCCTTCGTGCTGTGGCCGCTGTTGGGGTGCACCCCTTTGGTCACGGTTGGGCGGTGGGGGGTGCTTTCTGTTGGTCGAGGATCTGCTCGATGATTTGGGTGGCCATTGAGCTCATGGATCGGTCGGTTTCGAGGGCGAGGAGTCGTAGTCGTCGGCGGGTGCTTTGGGGGATGTAGAAGGTGATCTTGACTTTGCGTTCGTGGCCAGGCCCGGCGGTCTGGCCGGGTTGGGTTCTTCCGGGTCGTCCCATGGCAAGGGCGTTGGCGAATGGGTCGTGGGGTTTGGGTGTTGGGCTCATGGGGTGAGTTCCTTGATTTCTTGGAGGAGGGCGAGGTATTCGGGGTGGGTGGTGACGGGTTGGCCGGCTGATCGGGCGAGTGCTTGGGATTGGTGGATTTCGGTGTCGGCCAGGGGGATGCCTGCGTGGGTGAGGATGGTGCGGGTTTCGCGGGCGGCGATGGTGTTGCGGACCACTCGGGAGAGCACGTACAGCCGGCGAAGCGACGTCTCGGCTGCGACGTCGTCGAGGAGGGTTTGGATTTCGAGGACTTGGGACAGGTCGGCTGTGGTGGGTTGGAGGGGGACGATGGCGGTTTGGCAGGTGCGCAGGGCGGAGGTGACGATGGGGACGTCGCCGGGTGGGGCGTCGATGATCAGGTCGCCTCCGAGGGTGGCTAGGTGTGGGAGTTGGGCGTGGATGCGGTTGTGGGCCATGGCGATGGTTAGCCAGGGCAGGTCGGTGGCGTGGCTCCATTTCATGGCGGATCCTTGCGGGTCTGCGTCTAGGAGTTGGACGTCGTGTCCTTGGGAGTGCAGGGCGGCGGCTAGGTGCATGGCGGTGGTGGTTTTGCATGCTCCGCCTTTGAGGTTGGCGATGGTGAGTCTGAGCACGTTGTTACTTCTCCTTGTCGAATGTGGGTGTGTCGGCGTGCCGGTGTGCCGGCGGGACGGCGGGTTGTCATTGAGACACGTGGATGTGGCGTCAAGCCGACATGGTGATATGGCGACGAGGCGGCAAGCCGGCCCTGCGACGTGAGGCCAAGGCGGCATGGTGACGGGGCGTCAAGCAGGCAATGCGACGTCACGTCCGACCGACATGGTGATGCGACGGGGAGCCGACGGTGCGACGCGGCGTCCAGCCGACACGGCGGCGTGGCGTCAGGATGGCACGGTGGCGTGGCGTGGTCATCACGTCTTAGTGGTGTGGTGGTGTGGCGGCGTGTTGGTTTGGAGGCATTGAGGCCTGGTGACACGCCGAACTTGGGACGTCTGAGCAGGTTTGATGCGTGTGGCTGGTGTGGGGCGTTTGACAGATGTGGCGTGGGGGGTGCATGATGGGGCATGGTTGATGATGTGGTCGCTGATCCGCCGGAGTTGTTGGGTATTGGGAAGGCTTCGGTGTTCGCTGGTGTGTCTGCTTCGACGTTGCGCCGATACTACGCGCAGGGCAAGATCCCTGCGGTTAGGCTCCCCGGCGGTTCGCTGCGTTTCCGACAAGAGGACTTGGTGGTCTTGCGGACAGTGAACCTGAGCGTCCCTGAGGGGCCAAGGGGGGTTGGGCGATGACTGCGGACCCTGTGGACGTTGGAGCCGAGGCTGGTCCTGGTACCGAAGTGCTGGCTGCGGTGACTGAGCGTGCTCTTGGCGTGGTGGATCTCACGGTGCCCTTCGAGGGGGAGAAGCTTAGTGAGGAGATGGCTCGCAAGCTAACCGAGGACATTCGAGGAGCGGTGGTCAGGCTTTCAGAGGCGGGGGTGGAGCTGGCGGAGAAGGTGGTCGAGGCCTACTCCCGCAGGGTCTGGGTGACGTTGGGATACTCCTCGTGGGAGGACTACTGCGCAGTCGAGTTCTCCGGGGCAAGAATCTGGCAGACGGCGGCACGGCGAAAGCGGCTTGCGGCCACGTTGCATGCCGGTGGCCTGTCGCGGCGGGCAGTGGCGGCCGTGCTGGGGGTAAGCAGAGGCACGGCGGCCGGCGACATATCAACTGTCCAGTCTTGGACAGTTGATAGCCAGGGGTCGGTGATCGAGCAGCCTTGCACAACACGCGGCCAAGACGGAAAGGACCGTCCCGCGCACACGGCTGATGCTCCCGAGCGGTTGCGTTCAAAGGTCCAGGCCTGGCAGTTGTGCGATACCTCCGGGATGGCGCAGACGATGGCGGCCCAACAGTTGGGTGCCTCGCAAGCCTCGGTCTCTGGTTGGGTTGCTGATGTGCGACGTCTTGTCGGGGATGCCGAGCTGGAAGGCGGGGCGTCGATCACCAGGCAACTGGCAACCGTGGATCCCAGCTCAGATGCGGGCCTGGCCGAGGCGGCCCGCATCTTGGGGGTTGAGTTGGTGGAGCCGGCACCTCCTGGTTGGGGGTTTGAACGCTCGGCGACGGCGTGTGTGCGTGATGTGCGGGCTTCTTCAGGTGCGTTGGCGAGCCTGGCCGAAGAGCCTGGTTGGAGTCAAAGCCCGCAAGTCGCGCTGCAAAAGGTTGCTGATGGGTTGGCTGGCCCGTTGGCTGACTTGTTGTGGGTGGCTTCCACGCTGCCCGCCCCGCAGTCGGTGGCGGATGCGTCTCGGTTGCAGGCTTGTGCGAGAGAGTTGGCCGCCCAGATTGGTAGGAGAGCCCCAACGTGACCACCCAGGTTCTCCCCCAGGCCCGGCAGGGTTTGCCTGTCGAGTCCGTTGACCAGCCACCCGCCGCGCGGTGGCCCTGTTTGGGTGATGACGTGACGTTAGAGGAGCTGCGGGCGGCGGTTGGTGAGCACAAGCCCATGGTCGCCGGGATTTTGGGGCGCGCCCAGGCCGCCTCGGAGCTGGGTGATGTGATGGATTATGTGTTCTCCCAAGCTTGGCAGTCCTTGGACCGGTGGCGCACCGCAAGGGATCCTTCCCAGCCGCAAGCGTGGAACTTGACTGCGTGGGTGGGCAAGATCGCTCGGGATAGTGCTCTTGAGTGGTGTCGTCGTGATGTGCCTAAACGGTGGGCTGACCGGTGGCCTAAGGACCCGTCAGCTCCGATTGAGCATCGTCTGGTCGATGTGGATGCTGGCGCTGTTGAGCTTGAGGGCATCACCCGCCCGGGCAGCGGGATTCTCGCTGGGGCGTTGTTGGATGCGGTGGATGCGACCCCTGGCCAACCGTTGGTGGGTGCGTTGCGGGCGTTGCGTGCTTTGGTGGAGGCTTCTCCTGGGGGTGCTGGTCGTTGGCATCAGATCACGACCCGGTTGCAGTCTCAGGGCCGCAACGAGCTCCTTCGAGCTGAGGTGGCCGACTGGGTGGAAACGTTCGCTGAGGGCCGGGCCCCTTCGGCGGGTGAGGTGTTGCGTAAGGCAGGGCGGATCGGTGGTTGAGACGATGACGCGCGTGTCAAAGCGTAGGAACGATGACGAAAGGCAGGCGCGAGTGTTTGTGCAGCGGCTTTGCGGGGCGGGCCGGTTGGGCTACCGGATGTTGTTTGCTTCCTGTGGCCTGGCGTTGATCCTTGCCGCCATCTTCGAGGTGGCCACCGGCGCCCAGCGGCAGTGGTTGGGTGTCGTGGTCGCATCCACCTTGGGCACAGCCCTGACGGCAGGCGCCTTGTTCCCCCTGATCCGAGCAGTCGCCTTGAGGATGAAAGGAGACCGGTCGTGACGGCGAGCAGTCCAGGACAGCAGGCGGGTGGCGCGGTGCTTCCTACCAGCGTGGTGTGCGTCGGCGTCGCGACTGCTGGCGTGGGTGAGGACCTGCGGGTCGCGGCAGCCTTCGGTGACCTCGACTTTGGGGTTGCGGCGGTGGTGGCGCGTCGAGCCAGCACCAACGCAGTCATCGCAGGCGCCAGCAGCATCCCCGATGGTATGGGAATGGGCGCGGACGGAGCTACTGCTTGTGTACAAGCGGTCGAGGCGTGGGCCAGCACCGCGTGGACCATGAACCAAACCGGCATCCCCACCAGCCAGTGGCTCTCCGAGCTGAACGCCCGCCTAGGAGTCACTGCGATCAGTCCAACAGTAAACACGGCTCTGACCAGCGGCCTTCAGGCTGTCTCGGCAAACCCTGACCTGAACGCAACCATAGGCCTACCAGTGGGCCCCACCCCGGCGGGCTTGGCACCGGCAGCACTGCCGCCGCCGGTGGGGGGGTTGGGTCCGGCAGGGTTGGGACTGGTCTGAAAGTGAAGACGATCGGCCTGGTGTGGGCGAACCGGAGCATGCTGCCATATCTTGCCCTGGCCGGGTTCGGCCTGGTGGTCGTGGCGTTGGTGCTACCGGTGGCGATCTTGGCGGGGATCTTCGGAGCGGCGGCTAGTTCACCTGATGGGGTGGAGGTTCCCCTGGCGTACTACGAAGACATCCTGGATGCCGGCAGCAAATGTGAAGCCGTAGATCCAGCTTTGCTGTCGGCAGTGTTGGTCACGGTCTCCGGGTGGGACCCAGCCTACGAGGGACCAAACCGAGCCCAAGGTTTGGCCCAACTTGACCCGCCAGTGTGGTCTGCTCACGCCACCGCCCAGTGGGCCGACCCGTTAGACCCCCCGGCCGCGATCCACGTCGCCGGCATCTACCTGTGCGAGCTCCACCGCACCGTCCGCCAGGCAATTGAAAACAACCGTGACGCCTGGAGGGACGATGAGCCGACGTTGATGGTCGGCGCGTATCTTCGCGGATGGGCGACGGTCAACCAGGCCAAAGGCATCACCGACAAGACGGCGATGGCCCAAGTGACCCGGATCCTTCGCCTGGCCAATGACACGTTCGCCTACATGAACAGCCTCGACGCCATCGGTCTAAAGGAGTGGGGCGCGACGCCTGGGGCCCGCCCAGGTGGTGCGGGCCTGACTGGTGATGATTATCCCGAGACTTGGCGGGCTAGGTGTTGCGCAGGCTGCGGCAACTCGCCTCTGGGTTACGCGTGGGGTAACTGCACAGACTTCGCTGCTTGGAGGCTGACCAGCCAGGCCGGCCTAGGCGCAGACCAGGTGGGTGGGTTGGGCAACGGCGGCCAGTGGGGCGAAAACGCGGCCGCGAAGGGTTGGCGTGTAGACCAGGTGGTCGAGCCAGGTTCAATCGCCTACCGCATCTCCGGCAGGTGGGGTCATGTTGCCTGGGTTGCCCAAGTCAAACCCGACGGCTCATACCTGGTCGAGGAATACAACGTGCTGCGCTGCGCATATTCGACACGCCTACTCGCCAACAACTCCACCGCCTTCGACGGATTCATACACCCACCAGGACAAACAGCCGCACCCTCCATAACCCCAACCCGGCAAGGTGGCGGACGATGACGCGACCCCAGCCCCCGCACCACCGCAGGCCCGCCCCCGCGCCCTTAGCATCGGCCACCCGGCAAGGCGGTGCACGATGACGCCACCTCATCCCTCCTACCATCGCAGGCCCGCGTTCACCGCCACACGCATCCTCGCCCTGGGTGCGGCCCTGGCGGCCACGGGCGCCTTGGGCATGTGGTTCGCCTCCGCCGACTCCGCAAAAGACCCGACACTCACCGCGCCGCCGGTCCCCTCGGCCACCTCGCCGCTGCCGTCCTCCCCAGCCATCCCGGCACCACCACCGACAACCTTGACGTCTTTCGCGGCGACAACTCCCGCACCTCCCCCCGCATCTCCCCCGCCCCTATCCTCTTCGTCCTCTACCAAGTCGCCGAGTCCCCCTGCACCCCAAGACCAGGCTCTCTCCCCGGCTGAGACCGCGTGCAACGCCGTCCAAGCCCTGTGGGAGGCCGACTTCAACGGAGACGTCAAGACCGAGGCCGATGCCATCAGCCAGGCTGAACCGTTCCTGACCGGTGAGCTGACCAGGCGTCTGCGTGTCCAGGCGCGTGAACCATCGGACTATTGGGATGAGATCGCCGCAGGCAAAGCAAGGGCCACCGCTGGGTGCCTGGTCGAAGAAGAGCTAGCCGCGACGCCGACAACCTGGCAGGGCCTGCTGTTCGTTGCCGTCAAGGTGCGTATGGAAGACGGATCGTCGTCCATGGTGTCCTTCGAAGTCCAAGCCACCGCAACAGCCACCCAACTGCCCGCCCCGTCCCCGCGTTGGCTCATCTCCCAGATTGGTCCACTCCAGGCCGTGGAAGAGGAAAACGATTGACATGCCCCCACCTGTGTTGCCCGTCGCGCCGCCACTAACACCATGGATCGCCGCCATCACTCGCGCCGAGCCGACCCCCAAGCCGTCCATGGTAAGGATCGCTATCGACCCGGCTTGGGATGCGGATGTGGGGTTTTTTCGTGCTCTTGCTGGTGCTTTGACTGGTATTGGGGCTGTGGTGTTGGTCGCTAGTCTTGCGGTTGCGATCATCATGGTCGCCATCGCCCGGTATGCCGATACTCCTCCTCGTCAACGTTGGTCAACTGGTGTCTGGTTGAGCTTGTTGACTGCGGCGATCCTAGGGTCAGTCTCAGCGGCCGCCGGTTGGGGCATAGGACTGGTTAACGGTGTCAACGGGTTCTGGTTCACCCCCTAGCACCCCCACATTCCTGAACCTGGTCAACCTCCAGGTCAGCGCGACGCGCCGAAGCTGGTGACCTCACCTGATCTGGATGCCCCAAGTGGAACAATCTCCGGTAATCGGCATCGCTGCCGTTCCCCCCGTGCGGCGTGGAAGCTGTGAAGAACACAAGTCCTGGCCATCCCAAGCCAGGCAGCAACCGAAGGAAAGCGCATGACCGCTGATAACGTCCCCTGCCCGCGCCCGCGGACCCGCCCAGGTCGAGCATCAAACCGTTGGCTTGTTCGTGGCACCCTGACCGGCACGATGGCCGCCATGTTGACAGCAACCCCGGCTGTGGCTTTGGCTGCGGAGATTGACCCGGATGTCACTCCCCGGTTTGACTGGCTGCCGACCCCGTTCGTACAGCAGGTTCGTGCTGCTGCTGGGGCGTTCCAGGCGTTGGCGATCATCGGGTCGGTGGTCGCGTTCATCGCGGCTATCGCCTACATGATGTTCAGCCACTTCTCTTCTAGTGGCCGCCACAAGGAAGCTGGGGCGTCGATGGCTGTGAAGGTGTTGATCGGCGCGGCGTTCATCGCCTCCGCCTCAGGGGCGATCCGCTGGTTCAGCGGCTTGTCGTTCTTCTAAGCCGCCCCTGATGCGTGCCGGCATCGCGGCCGGAGCCCTGATCGGGGTGCCAGCCAGCGTAGCGATCACCCGTGTGCCTGTCGTCCAAGCGTTTTGGAACGACTGGATCTACGACTTCCTCAGGGGCTGCGCTGAAGCAGTCCTTAGGGGGGCGTTTGGGCAGATCGAGGCTGCGTTCAGCGCGGACCTATCAACCGTGGCGGTCCACGAGTGGAACGTGGGCACCGCGTATATGGGCAAAGTCGGATGGGCCATGGTGTTCGTCGCGATCGCCCTGGCGGTCTGGGAGCTTATCTGCGCGGCAGTGGCCCGGAACACCGAGCGAGCCGGCCGGGCAGCAATCATGCTGGTGTTGGCCTGGCCAGTAACCACAGCAAGTGTCTGGTTGACCATCAAGACCACCGCCGCCATCGACCAGTTGACCATCGGAGCCCTGTCAGGGGAGATGTCCTCAAACCGGCTCGCCGCCGATATGGCCGACAAACTACTCTTTCCCTCCCTGGGGGCTGAACGGCAAGGCGGCTCGGTGGTCATCGACAGTCAAGTCGTCGGCGGTGAACTGCTGCTGATCTTAGTGTTCGCCCTCCTGTTGTGGCTGTGCTCCTTAGTATTAACCCTGGTGATGGCGTTTCGAGCGTTCGCGTTGGTGGTGTTGGTTGCTGGCGCGCCGATCGCGTTGATGTCCCAAGCTGGCGGGAGGCGGTTCGAGCCGATGCGCCGCAAATGGATCCAAATGGTGGCCGCCCTAGCGTTAGCTAAGTTCATAGCTGCCCTACTGGTCATGGTCAGCCTCGGCCTGGGTGAAGCATCACTGAACAACTCGACCGGATCCACAGGCAAGAACCTGGCTGGGCTGGCCGTGGGTCTGGTCGGGTTGTGTACCGCGTGCCTGTCTCCGAAACTGTCCTCAATGTTCGTAGCGTTCGCCTCAGCGGAGTTGACTGCTGCGGCAGCGCCCGGGCAGGGCATGGCAAGGGGGGCCACGCGCACAGCAGTCCACTACGCGCAGATGAAGATGCTGCGAGGAGGCGGCGGTAAAACCAGGGCCGCTTCCCAGGCCAGCGGCACAGCAGCGACCTCACCATCTACCAGGACTCCCGCCCCTTTGGCCCCCACTGGCGTCGGCCCAGCCAGCTCGGGCGGCCCACAGGGAGGCCGCCCGACTGGCCGGGGGGCAAACAAGGGTGGTGGCCTTGGAACCATTGGTGGCCGCAGCCCCCATCCCCCCACCAACGCTACCCCCACCACTGCCCCTACGGACGATGACGCAACCACCGACGCGTTGACCCCTCACCGTGCTTCCCACGCGTCAAACCACCCGCCGGGTGGTGGTGCAAACCCCTCTAGGGCTTCGGGTGTTGGCGTGAGACTCGCACCTGGTGGTGGTCCGACCGGTGGGAGCAGTACGACAGGCAGCGCCCGACGGTCGGCTACCGGGTCGGGTGGCGGGTCGGCTACCGGGTCGGCTACCGGGTCGGGTGGCGGGTCGGCTACCGGGTCGGCTACCGGGTCGGGTGGTAGTGGTCGGTCTGGTGGTGAGGCGGGTTTTGGTGGGGTTGGTTCGGCGGGTGGGCTGCCACCAGTGGGAGGTGACCAGGCCACACAACCGGCTTTGCCTGGTATGGGAGGGGAGAGCAGCCACGGCGCGAGATCCTCACAAGGTCGCGGTAGCCCGTCATCGTCCGACCAGCAAGTCGGTGCGGGGGCGACGTCAGTTGCCAGACCCACCGGGATGCGTAAGTCCCAGGCTCGTCCGGCAGCCGGGTCGAAGCCTGCCGCAGGCCACGGGGCCACCTCGGGTGTGGCAGATCCGACAGGGGCGGTGGATGAGTATCCAAAGGCTCGCAGGAAAGGCAGGGGGCGAAGCGAGATGCCAGGTGGTGACGATGAGACGATCGGATGGAGGCCATGAGTAGTCAAGGTAGGCCCACGCCTGGTGAGGTGGAAACGTTTGCTTACGCTCCGGTTTCTCGGGCGGGGTTTTTGTGGGGGTTTGCGTTTCGCCAGCTCGCATTGGCGGCCGGGGCGGCGGTGTTTACCGCTGGCGCGTTTGTCCGCTCCCCGGGCACCGCGGTCAAGGTGTTGCCGTTGTCGGTTGTGGTGGGGGTGTTTGCTTTGGGGTCTTGGCGGCGACGGACCTTAATGTCGCGGGCGGAAGTGTTTGGCCACTTCCTAGTTAGGAGGGTCCTTGGGCAAACCAGGTGGATGCGAACCACCGCAGGTGGGGGCGATGGGTTGGTGGAGGGGGCGATCCGGTTGCCTGGCGCGATGGGCCGCCGTGCGGTCGCCTTACAACTGGTGGGTATTGGTGGCGGCCAGTGTTCGATGATCTACGACGCAGGCTCAGGTGAGGCGACGGTGGTGTTGCGGTGTCGAACCAAGGATTGGGCCACAGCAGATGATGCGATCCGTTCGGATCGGATGGGAGGGTTCGTTGATTTGTGTACCGCGATCAGTGAGCTCGAGGGGGTGGTTAGGGTTGTGTTCCAAGCTCGGACTCGTGGCGGGCATACCGCGCGGGTCCAAGAGTTCTTCGAAGCCAACCAACCCGCCACCGAAGCCGGCGAGGCGACGGTGGTGTTGCGAGGGGATGCTCACCAGGCGGGTGCGGATGTGGCCGATGACTATCGTGACGCGTTGGCTGATCCCCTGTGGGGTAGGGCGGCCGCAGAGCGGGATGTGCTGATCACGTTGACCGTGGCCAGGCGGCTTGTGGCACGGGAGATGAGCGACGCGGGGGGCGGGTTGCGGGGATTGTCGTGGGTGATGGGTGAACGGTTGGCTCAGGTTTCTGGGTTGTTGGACCGTGCCGGAGTGGCCGCAGCCTCAACTACGGTCCTGACGGCTGGGGCGTTGCGTGGCGAACTACGCCAAGCGTTTGACCCCCAGGCGGCCGAGTGGTTAGAAGCAGTGGGTCAGGACCTTGACCCGGGCGATCCGTTGGCGCAGGCCATTGAGGAAGACATGCGGTATGTGGGAACCGACACATCAGTCCACCAAGTGTTGTGGGTGGAACGATGGCCGGCGGTGCCAACACCGGGCGGGTTCTTAGACGGGTTGATTTCGGTGGCCCGCTGCCATCACACGGTCACGATCATCATCGAACCGATGGACGAGGCCACCTCGGCCAAACGGTATGCCAACCGGGTGACCGCTCACGCGTCGGTCGTCAACCGGGATGCCCGGCTGGAACGGCCCTTGGATCCGGCCCATGTGGCAGAGGGGGTGGAGTTGGCGGCCAGACAATCAGAGTTGGCTCAAGGATTTGGTGACGTACGATTCTCCGGGTTTGTCGTGGTCACCGGCAGGGACACCCTCGAGGTCCGAAAAGGGGTGGCTGAGATCCGTCGAGCCGCAGCCGGGTTGCGGCTGACCCCGGCGGCCGGTCAACAGTGGGCTTCGTTCCTAGTGGCGGGCCTGCCGTTGGGGTTGGGGGTGGCACGGCAGTGAAACGTGTTTCTGGTCGGGCCTCGCGGGTGGTGTTGGCCTCGGATTCGACAACCGGGCGCCGGCAACTAATCCAAGCCCGCAAAGCTGCCGAAGGGCGTGGTAGCCCGTTGCGACCAGCCTCGATACGTGAGGTGGGCGACGACCTGCCAGCCCGACCTGCCGGCGCCAAGCGGGGCGTGTTGCGGTCGGGAGGGTTTTGGGGTCCGGCCTCTCCCCGGTTCCCAGTCCATGAGACCTCCACGGCACGCCTGGGCGGCCTGATCCCGTTTTGTGCCCCCTCTGGGACTGGTCTTGGCTTCGCCCCGCTGATTGGGCAAGACATTACCGGTGGGATGTTCCAATACGACCCGTGGGAGGCCTACCGGCAAGGGTTGACGTCGTCGCACAACATTGTGGTTTTCGGCCTGCCCGGGCAGGGCAAATCGATGTGCGCCAAGGCGTTAGCGACCCGGCTGATGCCTCCACCGTGGAACCGCCGAGTAATTGTCATGTCCGATCCCAAAGGCGAATGGACCTCGGCAGCCGAGTGGATCGCTGGCGGGCAAGTCCTCAAACTCGGCGCCGGCACCGGGATCGTCCTCAACCCGCTCGACGCCGGAGCTAGGGACCGGCAACTAGAGGAAGGCGAGTGGTTTGACCAGGTGTTTGCTGCCCGGTTGGAACGGTTGCGCGCGGTGGTTTCTATCTTGCGTAACGGCAGGCCCATCACCGACCCTGAACTGGGCGCGTTGGACTTGGCGTTAAAGCAGACCGGACGCACCTCATCGGAGGTGACACTTGGCCGGATCTATGCGACGTTGCGTGATGACGATGCGGGGATCGGCCGGGAGATGGGGGTCGAGGCGGTCCGGAACCTGTCGATCTCACTGGGCTTGTTAGTTAACGGGCCTCTCGGGTCGGTCTTCGATGGGGCAACCAACGTCACGATGCGTGTGGATGCCCCGTTGACCACCGTGGACACTTCCGTGTTGGCCTACTCCGATGAGGCCACCAAAGCGATCGCCTCAGAGTGTGTAACCGGGTGGGTCACCAGTGTGCTGCGCGCTAGGGATGGTCAGGCCCGGTTGATCATCGGGGAGGAAGGCTGGTCCGATTTTTCTAACCCTGACCGGGTGGCCGGGTTGGATGCGATCATGCGCCTGTCCGGCCACTACATGTGCTCGTTGATGTTGATCTTCCACGAGATGAGTGACGCCACCCAGTTCGGGGAAGCCAACTCCGCCCACCGCAACCGGCTACGAGGCATCTTGTCCAAAGCTGACACCCAAATCATCTACCGGTGCTCAGCGATGGAAGCCGCCACCGTCTCAGAACTGTTGGACCTGAACACCGCTGAGAGCACAGCGATCCGATCATTGACCCAAGGGTGGGGGTTGTGGAGGATCGGAGGAGGAGAACGCTCCCACATTGTCAACCCCCGTGTGACCGCCCACGCCTACCAAGTGTTCAACACCGACGCAGGCCGAAGAGGATGAGACTCTGGTGAGCGTACAAACCACGCAACGAAAAACGTTGCGACCCGGCACACCCACCTGGTGGTGGACCTCCCACGACCGGATGCTTCACCGGCGGCTGGGCGAGATGGACCGCAAAGACCTAGCCGTCGTGGCCTTCGCCGAGGTGTTCATCGTGACGGTCGGTGGGCTCATCGGCTCGCTGCTGCTACCTGCGTGGGTGTTTGCCACTGGTGGTGTGGTGGCCGGGGTGGGGCTCGCGGCCGGTTTGGGTGGGTTGTGGCGATGGTGGACCAGGTTTTACCGTTCGGCTACTCAACGCCGCTTCGAGCTGCTGGGCCGTCAAGGGTTGGCTTCAGCAACCGAAGTGGACCGGGCTGTGGGAGCCGCAGAGGTGTTGTCGAAAGCCTCGTTTGTTCGACCCTCACTGACCGATCCGCGTCCTTGTGATGTGGCGTGGACGCCAGGGACCTCACGGGGGAGGGATGTGTGGTTGACGTTGGAACGACCCGAAGTGGTCATTGGCCCGCCCAGGTCAGGTAAGGGCGTCGGCTGGGTTATCTGCGAGATCGTCGAAGCCCCCGGTCCAGTAGTGGCCTCCTCCACTAGGCCAGATAACATGCTGGCCACTATTGCTGCCCGCGCGAAGGTGGGCCCTGTGTTCCTGTTCGACCCTGAGGGGGTCTCAGGGCGGGCGACCACGTTGGGTTGGTCACCGTTGGCTGGGTGCCAAGACCCGCGCACTGCTCAACGTCACGCTGTCGCCCTAGTGCAGGCCACCGGGTTGGGGCGTGGCGATAACGCTCCGTGGGCTTCGACCTCGGCAGGTATCCTCCAAGCCCTGTTCCACGCTGCCGCGTTGGGTAACCGCACCATCCACGACCTACACCGGTGGGCGCAAAGCCCCGAAGAAGCCATGGAAGCCGTCGCCATCTTGCGGAACTCGTCATCGTCCCAAGACTGGCAAGTCACCCTCGAAGCGTTGCGGCAAGCCGAATCGCGGATACAGTCCTCCCGGTTCTTCGGAGTCACCGAAGCGTTACGCCCCCTAGATGTCCGCGAAGTCCGCGAAATACTAAACACCCCGCCCGCCCAGTCAGCCGACCTGACCAGCCTCCTCGCGGCGCGAGCCACCTTCTACCTGGTTTCCAAATGGCGTGGCGAAGACTCCCGCGAACCCACCATGGGAGCGTTCCACGCCATGCTCCTAGACGACATCGCAGAAGCCGCCCGAACGGCTTCCCAGCAAGGAGCCGGCCGGCTCGACCCACCGTTAACCATGGTCCTTGATGAGATCGCTAACTGTTTCCACTGGCCGCGCCTACCACGCGTGTTCGCCGCCGGGTCAGGTGAGGGAGTCAAAGCAGTAGCGGTCTTCCAGTCTAGAGCCCAATGCCGAGCCATGTTCGGCCAAGAAGTCGAACAAGCAATCTGGGATGCGGGAGTACGGATCTGGTTGGGTGGCTCAGCCACCGTCGCCGACCTAGGCGAAGTCGCCCAACTCTCAGGAGAGCGTGAGGTGCAACGCTCAGACCGGTCCTACGGTCGGGAGCTGTTTGCTAGGCCCACCTACTCTGAGCGGGCCTTCGACAAACCAGTACTCTCCGTTGCTGACCTAAGACGCCTACCTGAGGGTTGCGCAGTGCTGTTGGCAGACCGGGCGCCACCGATCCTGCTAGATCTTCAACCCTGGCCGGCCCGTCGCTGGTCTGACATGGTCCGCCAGTCAATAGAGTGGCATCAGACCCATCCTGTGGCCGACGGCGTCGGTCCGACCTACGGTTAAGGACATGACAACAGACCCTTCGACAAACGACCCGAGTTGCTGCCAAGCGTGCGCCGGCCCCGGCGCGAGGGACCACCAGGGCCACCAGTTGTGTGCCGGCTGTATAGCACTGTTGGATCCCACCCTGCCCGCGGGCCCCCAGATCCGAGCAATCCAGGTCACCTTGATCAAGGCCGCCACCCAGATCCTGCAAAACCCCCACGCGAACAACTAACCGGCAAAGGACGATGCCCCATGATGCCCAACGGTGGGCCCGGCGGCCACGCCGAGCAACAGCGACGCCAAGCCCAAGCTGCTTTCGCCCAGCAACTAAGAATCGACCAAGCCACCGCCCTATTCGATGCTGCCAGCCCCGCAGACCCCGACACCACGCCCGCAGATCCTTGGCCCGACAACCCAGAAGGGGGGATCAACCCGTGGGATCCTAGCCGTCCTCTTCCGGCAATCAACTGGCCGGTCGCCTCCCCAGAAGAGCGTGCAGCCGGGCTGGATGCCATAAACGAGTTCCTTACCTGGGCGTGCACCGTCTATGACATGCCAGTTGCGATGAGCTTGGGTTGTTGGCGAGAACACCCCGACCTAGTGGTCCGCTGGTGGGCCCTGCTCGACGCCTACCGGGCAAGCATCGACCCGCGTGCCCCAACCGGATCCCGGATCATCTTCGAACAACACCTCGCCTACCTCACCCAGCTCTACGACGGCAAAACCATCCGATGCTCACCCACCGCGCTTCATCACCGGCGAACAGATCACGGTGACGCAGCGTGGAGAAGTGAGATGACCAGCCAGGCTGGCAGTCCCACCCCCCGGTGGACCTGGCCCGCCTACCAACCCTAAGACGGAGACAACCAGTGCCCAGCACACGCCCCGCCAGTGGCGCCGGAAGCGAACCAATGCTCGGAGACGTAGTCAACGCCCACGCCGCCCAAGCACAAACCGAAGCCCTCGACCGCATCCTAAGCCAAGACACCAAAACCCCGCCCTCACCCAACCAACCCCCCAACCGGACCACCCCGCGAGGACAATGGCTCGTCGCACTGGTAGGAATCCTCGCCCTAGCCGGAGCCATCATGGGACTAATGTCCAGATGCAACGGCCCCGGCCAAGCCACCCCCCTCCAAAGCGCCACGGCCACACCGACCGCGGCCACGCAACACGACAGCCCAACCCCCACGGCGGCTCCCGCAACAGTCACCGCCACCGCCACCGCCACCGCCACCGCCACCGCCACCGCCACCGCCACAGTGACCGTGACAGTGACCGCCACCGCCACTGTGACGGCCACGGCTGAGGCGACCAAGTCAGCCGCACCAACAAAACCGGCCCCATCTCAGCCGCCGTCCACTCCCACGGCCCCATCCTCAAACTGGCCAGCCCCACCCGCCCCCCAAGCGACCGCCGTCGTCATGGACTAACCCCCACCCCACCCGTCCCCAACCCGTCCCAACCGTCGCCACCGCCTCTCGTCCCACGCAGGCAAAGGAGCCCCAATCATGCGGACCACAAGCCCGGCCCACAGCTTGACAGCCTTCACCTTGTCGGTGTTCATCACCCTGGCCGGGTCCCTAGCTGCGTCGGCGGCGATGGCGACAAGCCACGAACCCTCGCCCGCACCGACACGCAACGCGGCAGACCAAGCACCCGTCGTGCCGCAGACAACTCCCGCCCACTCGCGGACAAAGACTCTCAGGGCGCGGCTTGATCCAAACGCAGCCGACGTGATCGGCTCTCGACTCCTGGCCGTCCCACACCCGGACGCAACCCCCCAAGAAATCAGCGCCGCTGTCGAACAGATTGGGCTCGGCGCCAAGCTCGCCGTCAACCCAACCACCGCCGACCCGCGAACCCTGGTCGAAGTCACCGTCCCAACATCAACCGCACGCCAGATCGCCGACCAGATGGCCACCACCGGCCTGTTCCTCGCCGTGGACTTCGACCAAGTCGCACAGTCCGCTGCATACACGCCAACCCCCAACGACCCCTACTTCACCTCCCCCACCTGGGGTTGGAACCTCAAAGCCACCCCCGGGGCCAGCTTCAACACCATATGGGGCAAACTCGCAACCGCCGCCGGCCCGGCAACCGCACCCATCGCAGTCATCGACTCCGGCTACTGGATGACCCACGAAGACCTCACCGGCTCCTCAGCCATCCCAGTATGGGACTACGGACAAAACCGAGCCTCCGTGACACCCGTTGCAGGATCAGCCGACCAGGATCACGGGACTGGGGTTTTGGGGGTCATCGCCGCCACGCCCGACAACGCCAAAGGCATTACCGGGGCAGCCTGGGACACCAAGACGCTGCTGTACAAGGACACCGACGCGTTAGGCAACACGCTCGCCTCGGCCACGGCGAACGCGTTCTTCGCGGCCACCGGGGCCGGCGCCAAGGTCATCAACTGCTCATGTGCGTTCTCCTACCTGTCAACGACGATGGAGGCAGCCCTGGCTGATGCTGACGCCAAAGG
>WQYN01000011.1 GCA_009781225.1 Micrococcales bacterium
CGACTCCTTCCCGCCCCCCACCAAGTCCGTGATCCCCGAGACGGTGGCGGGGGGCGGGACCGCTGTCGAGCTGTCCTGCGACCCCAAGGGCCCCCTCATGGCTCAAGTCGTCAAGACCACCGCAGATGCCTACGTGGGTCGTATCTCCATCGTCCGTGTGTTCTCTGGGACGCTGCGGGCCGAGGCGACACTCCATGTCGCGGGGCGCGGCACTCGCGAGGCCAGCAGCCCGCTGCACTCGAGTGACGAGCGGGCGGGCACGGTGACCTCGCCCTTTGGGGCGACCCAGCGGCCCATCCCCCACGCGATCGCCGGCGACCTGTGCGCGGTGGCGCGGCTGTCCAGCGCCGAGACGGGCGACACGATCTCGGATGCGGGCAAGCTGCTCGTCGCCTCCCCGTGGGATCCTCCCGAGCCCATGCTCCCCGTCGCGATTAAGGCGGAGAAGGCGGCCGATGAAGACAAGCTCTCCACCTCCCTCCAGCGCCTGATCTCGGAGGACCCGACGCTGCGGCTCGAGCAGAACGCTGAGACCCACCAGATGGTCCTGTGGACGATGGGCGACGCCCACACCTCGGTGACCTTCGACCGGCTCGCCGAGAAGTTCGGTGTCAGCGTCGTCAAGGTCCCCTACCGCGTCCAGCTGCGCGAGACCTTCTCAGGTCCCTGCGAGGCGCGCGGCCGCCACGTCAAGCAGTCCGGCGGCCACGGGCAGTACGCGATCTGCGAGGTCAAGATCGAGCCGCTCCCGCCGGCCTCGGGCTTCGAGTTCGTGGACAAGGTGGTCGGTGGGGCAGTCCCGCGCCAGTTCATCCCCTCGGTCGAGAAGGGCGTGCGCGCCCAGATGTCCAAGGGTGTGCTCGCGGGCTATCCCCTCGTCGACATCCGCGTCACACTCTTTGACGGCAAGGCCCACTCGGTCGACTCCTCGGACGCCGCCTTCCAGATGGCCGGGTCGCTCGCGATCAAGGAGGCCTCCTCGAAGCCCGGCGCGATTTCCCTGCTCGAGCCAGTGGTGACGATGACGATCGTCGTCGACGATGAGCATGTCGGCGCCATCATGTCTGACCTGTCCTCCCGCCGCGGTCGCCTCACCGGCACCGAGGCGGTCGGCGGCGGGCGGACGGCCGTCAAGGCGGAGGTCCCCGAGTTTGAGATCACCTCCTACGCCGTTGACCTGCGCTCAATGTCGCGCGGCACCGGCTCCTTCGCCCGGGACTACCTGGGCCACGAACCGATGCCCTCCCACCGCATCGATGCCGTCCTCGAGGCCGCCAAGGACTAAGCGCCCTCAGTGGTCGTGGTCGTGGTCGTGATCGTCGTCGCGGCTGCGCTTGAGTTCGTAGAAGCCGGGAGTCGTGGCGGCGGTGACGACAGCGTCGAAAAGGCGCGCGGCGTCATCGTCCGCAAGATGCTCACCTAGGACGGGACCAAGGAACGCCGTGCGGCCGATGGCGATAATCGGCGAGCCTGCGGCGTGGGGGCCGGCGAGGTGGACGCCTTCATCGTGCTCAGCTAGGAGCGCGGCGCCGGTTCCCGGGTCGGAGGCTAGGGGGACGAGCTCACGTCCCATACCCACCTCGGCGAGGGACTCGAGGATGATGCGCTGCGCTTCGAGAGCGGTGTCGTAGCCTTCGTCGTGGATGCGCCGGCCCATCGCGCGAAAGAGCGGGAGGGCGGAGGCGTGGCCATACTCGAGGCGGGCGGCCATGATGACGTTTTCCATCGCGAGGCTCGCCCGGTGGCCAGGGTTGCGGCCGGCGCCGGTGCGGGCGTCGATCATCGCGAGCGAGACGAGCTTGAGGGAGAAATCGACGCCCCGCCTGGCCGATGCCGACGTCAGCCAGCCCAGCGCTCGCCAGGCCCATGGGCAGCAGGGATCAGCCCAAAGCCGCACGTCGAGTTCCGGCACTCCAGCGTCTCCCGTCTGCCGCCAGACAAGTCCTGGGACTCACTCTAGTGCTCATTGGAGAACCAGACGTTGACGCCTTAGCCGGCTCTTCGCTTTCCGGGGTCCCCGCAAAGTACCGGACCGGAGCGCAGCGGAGTTGGGGTGCTTCTAGCCGAGGGGGCGCGTCAGGGCGTGGGCCGCGTCCTTGAGCGCAGGGTGATCGAGGGTGAGCGGCTCGGTGCGCAGGAGCTTAAGGGGGCACGGGTTGGACAGGGGCGCCCAGACCGCGACGTTGGTCCACTCGGGGCGGTGGAACGACCACCAGGTCAGGCCGTGGAACTGGTGGCGCGAGGATAGGCCGGGTTCGCGGTAGAGCCGAAGCGCCAGCGGCTGGGTGACTGAGGGGTCGCGGATGACCACCTGGGAGGGCTTGATGCCGAGGTCCAGGAGGGTCGCGGCGTCGTCGAGGTCGCAGAGCCGTGCCTCGCGCGCGAGCTCGAAGGTGGCCAGGGCGCGTCGGGCTCCGGGGAGGTAGGGGGTCTCGAGCATGTCCGCGGACCACATGGCGATGTCGCCGAACGCCTCGCCGACGGCGCCCGCGGGCGTGGTCGAGGTGTACCAGATGGTGTAGGCGCTCGCATTGTCCCAGCGGCCCGCCGTCTGTCCAGGTGGGGCGTAGGTGGCGTGGCCCGGCCCGCCTGGCCGCGTGCGGGGGCGGTGGGCAAAGACACGGTAGAGGCGACGACGGTCAGGCATAAGCTCCCGCTAGGGCGGCGTCGAGGGCGGCAATGACCTCGGTCGAGCCTCTGCTGCGCAGCACATCAACGGGCCGCGCTCCACTGAGGAAGGCGTTTGAGCTGATGAGCCAGGTTTTCGCGACGGGTGCCGGCCACAGGCAGGTGGCGCGGGCGACGACGTGGTCTAGGTCAAGCAGGACCCTGCCTACCGCAGGGGATGGGGCTTCTGCCCCCTGGCGCCACCGGGTGGTTTGGGAGCGGGCGACCCCCAGAAGGTCAGCGAGGGCGGCGGCACTGCCGAGGGTTTCGGTGAGGAAGGCAACCCGCTGGGAGACCTGGTTGATCTCCGCACGTCCGGGACCCCGGCCTGCACGAGGCCGAGAAGCAGCAGGAAGAGGGACCGCGAGAGTTGTCATAGCGTCCATGGTACACCCAATGAAGTTGTTGGGCAATGGTGGGTGGGGGCGGCGTCGTGCCGCGTCGTTGACACGGCAGTCTGACAGCTCTAGTCTTGGAAAACGTCGGGGATGGCCCTTGATACTGATGGGAGCGAAAGCCTGGCGCCATGGATGCCTCCACCCGTCCTCTCGTGAGGATCTTTGTCAGCCACCGAAGTGATGACCACGCCCTCACCCGGCCTCTCCTTCGGCGGATTAGGCGCCACGGCCAGGTCCATCCGAAGTACGAGATGGCGTTTTGGGATAGCGACCACGATGCGCTCACCGGAGGCCCGGAGGACCAGTGGAAGTCGGCACTCACCGATCACCGTGTCGTGCTCCAACTCATGAGCGTCGGCTGGTGGACTTCGGAGGTCATCCAGGATGAAGAGGTCCCTCTGTGCGCCGGAAAGATCCTGATCCCCCTAGGCCTCGAGGAACATGACCTGCGTGTCGATCCACTCGAGGTCTGGCGACTTGAGAAGCGCCTCTGGTACGGCGACCTCACCGGGAGCCCGAGGAACCAAAACAGGTGGGCTCTGGCTGCGGTCAACGCGATCGCCGCCCGACTCGACCACGAGGCCCGCTGCGGAGTCAACTTCACGACGCCGCGATGACCACACCCCGACACCGCCCACTGACTCGCGAAGAGGCCAGGCGCATCGCTCCGCACCTCAGAAGCCATCTGACAACAATGCAGTATGAGCGGCTCCGCGCGCTGATTGACGCCGCCGAGGACGACGGCACCTTCACCGAGACGCAGGCCATTGACAAGCTCTTTTGCGGAAAACCCGTCTCGAAAGCACGTGCCCAAATCACCGCACTCTCCCGCGGAGTTCGACAGGCATCGGAGCGGCTTGCTGCCACCGACACCACTCCGGTTCGTCTCCTCATCGAGATCGACCGCAGTCGTGGTGTGCCACCCAACCAGCAGCGGGTTCGATTCGAGGGCACACCTGACCCCGACACTCTCAGGGAAGAACCACTCTTGGACACTGCCAAGCTGACGGGAGGAGTGACGCCGTCGCGTTTCATCAGAACGATGGCCGACCTCGAATGGCCGCCTGGGCGACCCGGCCCGGCGGACATGGACCACCGCAGGGAAGACCACGAGGAGCGGGAGCGCCTGTCCCCTCTTCTCGTGATCCACGACGAGTCACCAAATGCTCGCTCGCTGATAGAAAAGCTTCGAGGTCACCTCGCACCAGGGCTTGAAAGCCGGACACAGAGACTCGAGGTGGTCGACCTGATGGAACCGATTCCTGGGGTTCCCCCCCTTGGAGTTGCCCGTGCTTATGGCAGGGGAATGGTGCTCTGGCTCATGACGGCGAGACTCAAAGAGGCCTTCTCAGGAGAACCAAATACGAAGGTCCCCCGCCCAAGCGACCTCCCTGAGTTCGACCGCGCTGTCGCCGAGGTTGAGAAAACCGATCAACGAGACGAGCTCTGGACCCACTTTGACCACCCACCCTTCCCACAAGGAGGCCTACCGTACTCCGCGCGTGTGGGAGCATCAAGGAAGTCGGACTACACACGCGAGCTCGCGGACTTCCTGCGCAGAATCTCAAAGCCTGGTTCCTCGCGCCCGCACGACGGGTCAGCGGAAGAGGACCCCTTGGGAGACGTCACTGCCCTCGACGACCTTCCACGACAAGCCCTGACTCGAAGTGTCGCCGGTCGACGCCAGAGATTCGTCTCGCTCAAAGGCTCTCCCAGTCCGCTGATCAACGAGACAGACCCCGCCCCTCTTTCCTCCGGCCCAAGCGGACAGCCCGTCGACGTCCTCGACGCCTTGGCAGAGTGGGCCTCCGAGGAACATCCAAGCAACGATGTCGATGGCGCCCCTTTTCGGCAGTACGGACTGCTCTTGGGTGACCTTGGAGCCGGGAAAACAACGATGTCAGCACTCCTGGCCCGCAGGATCCTCGACCTCAGGAGGGACTGGAGCGGCGAGGGCCGCGAGCCGAGGATCCCCATCTATCTCGATCTTCGCAACGTGGGGAGCGGGTTCGCCGCAACCGCTACTGAACTCGCCCCGATCATCGACAGAATCCTCGCAGGAAGCCGTGGTCATGCGCCCTCCTTTTCAGGGGAGGATGTCCTTACAATCGTCAGACAGGGTCGCGCCCTGCTGATCGTTGATGGACTCGATGAGGTGATCGTTCGCCTCCCCGAGGATGAGGGCCAACGGTTCGCCCGACTCTGGTGGGGTGCACTGGGGTCAGAAGAGCATCAGTCACGCCTAGCACGACGGTCTCAACTCCTGATGACGTGCAGAACTCACTACTTCAGACGGACCTTCGACGAAGCCGACTTCTTTCGCTCGCAAGACCGCGACGACATTGAGCGCGAGCAGTACCTTGCCCTTGTCCTGCGACCGTTCGAGTCCGAGCAGATCCGCGAGTACCTGTCGGTGAATCCACCCAGTGTTGGCCCCTCCGAGGCCTGGGACATCATCGAATCGCTTCACAATCTTCCTGAACTGGCCAGGCGCCCAGTGAACCTTGCGCTCATCACCTCCCAGATCGACGCCATCGCCGACCGCCGAGAGTCAGCAGCGCCGGTCACAAGCGCCACTGTCTATGGGGCCGTCGTGGCGCGATGGCTCGGACGTGACCGGGGGAAACACAGCCTCACCCGAGAGCACAAGATTCTCCTCATGGAAGAGCTCGCCGCCGTCATGGCACGTGAGGGGTCTACGTCGTGGACCGTCGATGCCGCAGAGGATTGGCTGCTCATGCACATCGGTCAGACCAAGTTGAGATACCACTACAAGAAGATCCCGGAGGGAATCCTCAAGGAAGACTTTCGGACAGCAACGTTCTTGACACGAACGCGTGGAGACGACGAGTTTCGTTTCGCCCACACCTCCCTCCAGGAGTACTTCACAGCTCGATATCTGGCAAGAGCTCTGGATGGAAGCGACCCGGCGCCCGAGTGGGCTCTCCCGAGGCCAAGCATCGAGACACTGGACTTCCTTGGAGCGATGCTCTTGGAGGAAAAGGGCGAGACGCGAACCCGAAAGCTCCGAGGCCTGCGCACCATTTCTGAGTCGTATCACCCCTTGGCGTCGGAGCTGGCTTTGGTTTTTGCGCTCTACGCCGAAAGCAGTGGCTATCCCAGACAGTCGCTCGTCAATGTCGATCTTCGCGAAGCGTCGCTAGCAGGCCAGACCTTCGCCGGAGGGGACTCCCTCCTCGACCTTCGGGGTGCCCGTCTTGACCAGGCTGATCTTCGTGACTCTCGATTCCGCAGATGCTTGCTCGACGGTGCCTCGTTCCGTGGAGCCAACCTCCTGCGAAGCCAGGTCCTGGACGCCTCCTTCGACGGCGTGTCCTTCGACCACGCGAACCTGACAGGAGCGATTCTTCGCCAGGTGTCGGTACTGGATTCCACCTGGGAGAACGCAGTGTTCCGTGGGACTCAAGTCATTTCCTGCCCAACCTTCCCGCGGAAGGCCCAGGGCTTTGATGGCTTCGTCACCCCGTGCGGCGACGCGAGCCCACGCAGCACACGGGGTCAGACGAAGCCCGAAAGGCCGCTCGAGGTCTACCTTGGCCACCCTGGTGGAGTACGTGCCGTGGCGTTCAGTCCAGAGGGCGCCGTGCTGGCCGTGGGCTCCAACGACGGCACGGTACGACTGTGGGACCCAGTGACCGGCCAAAACACCGCTGCCTTCAAGGGGCACGGCAGCGGGATAAGGTCAGTGGCGTTCGGGACAGTTGGCGGAAAGACCCTCCTCGCCAGTGCCAGTGACGATGGCACAGTCCGGCTCTGGGACCCCACCACCGGCCGCCAGACAACCAACCCACTCCAAGGCCACACCGGCCCCGCGAGCTCGGTGGCCTTTGGCACCGTGAAAGACACGACCCTCCTCGCCAGCGCCGGCGACGATGGCGCAGTGCGGCTTTGGGACCCCACCACCGGCGAGCAGACAACCAACACACTCCAGGGCCACACCGACTGGGTCAGCTCCGTGGCCTTTGGCACCGTGAAAGGAAAAACCCTCCTTGCCAGCGCGAGCACCGACGGAACAGTACGACTGTGGGACCCCATCACCGGCCACCAAACCACGAACCCGCTACTAGGCCACTCCAGTCCCGTGAGGTCAATTGCCTTTGGAACCGTGGGCAACAGAGTCCTCCTAGCCAGCGCCGACGACGACGGAACAGTACGGCTCTGGGACCCAACCACCGGCCACGAAGCCACCAACCCCCTCCCACGCCACACCAGCCCCGTGAGATCAATCGCCTTCGGCACTGTGAACGGCAAGACCCTCCTTGCCAGCGGAAGCAGTGACGGAACAGTAAGACTGTGGAACTGCGCCACCGGAGACCAGGCCGCAAACCCTCTTCACGGCCATACGAGTCCCGTGAGGTCGGTGGTGTTCGGCACAGTCGATGGCACAGTTCTCCTGGCCAGCGCCAGCAGCAATGGGACAGTGAGGCTGTGGAACCCCACCACCGGCACCCAAGTCACCAACCCCCTCCAAGGCCACACCAGCGGAGTACGGTCCGTCGTATTCGGCACCGTAAACAGCGAAACCCTCCTCGCCAGCGGAAGCACCGACGGAACAGTGAGGCTGTGGAACCCCACCACCGGCACCCAAGTCACCAACCCCCTCCAAGGCCACACCAGCGGAGTACGGTCCGTCGTATTCGGCACCGTGAATGGCCAACCCCTCCTCGCTAGCGGAAGTACCGACGGAACAGTACGACTGTGGAACCCCACCACCGGCCACCAGGTCACCAGCCCCCTCCAAGGCCACACCGACTGGGTGACGTCGCTGGCATTTGGAACAGTGGACGAAGAACCCCTCCTCGCCAGCGCCAGCTCCGACGGAACAGTCCGCCTGTGGAACCCCACGACAGGCGACCAGGTGGCGGACACCATTGAAGGCCACACCAGCGGGGTGAGGTCCGTGGTCTTTGGCACGGTCGACGGCAGGACCCTCCTCGCCACCGGGAGTTTCGATCGACTGGTGCGACTGTGGAACCCAACCTCCGGCCACCAGGTTTGCGGTCCTCTCCAAGGCCACACCAGCTGGGTGTGGTCTGTAGCATTCGGCACGGTCGCCGGCATACCCCTCCTTGCCAGCGCCAGCGACGATTGCACAGTCAGACTGTGGGACCCCACCACCGGCCAGCAGGCTCACGAACCCCTCCTGGGCCACACCGACTGGGTGAGGTCGGTGGCATTCGGCACGGTGGGCGGTCATGCCCTCCTTGCCAGCGCAAGCTTCGACGGCACAGTCCGACTGTGGGACCCCACCACCGGCCACGCGGTTTCAGACCCTCTCCAAGGACACACCAGCGGGGTGAACTCAGTGGCATTCGGCACGGTGGCCGGTCAGACCCTCCTTGCCAGCGCCAGCTTCGACGGCACAGTCCGACTGTGGGACCCCACCACCTTCCGGCCTCTCCACGTGATCGCCCTCCTTCCCGGCAACGAGTACGCGGCATGGGGCAGCACAGGCCCACTCCTCCACGCCACCTCCGAAGCTTGGCAGTACCTCGGATGGCCCATCGCTGGCACCGACGGCGGCTACGTCAGGCGAGCTCCCGCCGAGATGTGCGGTCCCCTCCCGCCGGCTTGACCGGGGAAGAGAGCTTCGTCATAGCCCTTGAAGTGCCAAGACTTGGGCCGCGCCCGGATCGCGACCCCCGGGCAACCGCCAACGCTGCCAGACGAGGTACGACTCCGCTATGCTCACACGCGAGATGAAGCGCTCCCTGAGTCTCTGTCTCGTCAATGCACCGGCCCCAGGCCTCGACGACGACCACCTTGAGCCCCCCCTGGGTCTGCTCTACTTGGCCGCATGCGCCCGGGATGCCGGGTTTGAGGTCGAGGTCGCCGACCTGACGGGGACCACCGGCCGCCAAGTGCCGTCGGGGTTCGATGTCTACGGGTGGTCAACTTTTTCGACGAGCTTCCACCTCAGCGCTGAGTTGCTTGATGTCGTCCGGCGCGACCAGCCGTCTGCTTTCCACATCGCAGGGGGACCTCACGCGACCGCGCTCCCCCACCAGGCTCTCTCTTCGGGCTTTGACATGGTGGTCCAGGGCGAAGGGGAACGGGCGCTCGTGGAAGCCCTGCAGGCCAGAGAGGTGGGGCAGACCCTCCCCGAGGTGGTCGTCGGCACCCCGCCGATGCCGCTCGACGATCTCCCCTATCCCGCCTTTGACCTCGTGGATGTCGACTCCTACACGCGCCAAGTGGCCGGACACCGCTGCCTCAGCGTCCTGACGTCCAGGGGCTGCCCCTTTGCCTGCTCCTTCTGCAACTCGACCATCATGGGGGCCGGGCGGCCCATACGCTTCCGGTCCCCGCAGGCGGTGGTGGGAGAGCTGGAGTTCCTTCGCGATCAGTATGACCTGGGCCACTTCCGCTTCCAGGATGACAACTTCGCCTTCAGTCCACGACGCGTTGCGGAGATGACCGCAGCGCTGCGCCCTCTGGACATCACCTACCGCTGCTTCTCCCGGGTCAGCGTGTGCTCCCCCGAGGTGGCACAAGCCCTGCGAGCCAGCGGCTGCGCCCATGTCTCCTTCGGAGTGGAATCGGGAAGCCCCGCGATCCTGGGCCGCCATGCGATGAACAAGGGTCAGTCCCCCGAGCAGATTGCCTGGGCTCTCACCAACGCCCACGCGGCCGGGCTGCGCACGCGCATCTTCCTCATCGTGGGCTTCCCGGGTGAGACGGACGCGACAATCGCTGAGACTCTCGCCCTCCTGACATCCGTCCCGTGGGATGAGTTCGTCGTCTACCCACTCATCCCCTATCCCGGCACCCCGATCCACGACGAACCCGAACGGTTCGGCATCACCTCCATCAACCACACCTACTCCGACTACTACCAAATCGGCTCCGGCCGCGCCGCAGGCTTCGTAATGAAGACCGACTCCTTCGATGAGGCCCATGTCCGCCAATGGCGGGACCACGTCATAGACGGACTCCTTGCCGCCGGCCGCGAATGGGCCGGAGACTCCGCCAACTACCGTTAGGAACCCCATGGACGACCTCTTCGGAAGCGCAGCAGCCCGAAGCTTTCCCACCTGCACCCAGGTCACCCTCCTCCACGGGCCCTGCAACGCCCGCTGCCTCGCCTGTCCTGTGGGTCGAGTCCAGTTCGGCGACGCCGACGCCGCGAGCAAAGCGGAGTTTTCTCGCGAACGATGGCGCACCATGCCCTGGGAGGTGTTCACCACGGTCGCCGACGAAGTGGGTAGTCACCCCGAGGCGTGGCTGAGGCTCCATGCGCGCGGCGAGCCTCTCCTCCATCCTCGGTTCGTCGACATGATCGCCTACGCAAAGAACGTCGGCGTCACCTGCGTTCAGGCCTTCACCAACGCCATCGCCCTCACCGAGCCACGCGCACGAACCATCCTGGAGACCGGCCTCGACACGCTCGAATGCTCCGTCCACGGACATGACCGAACCTACGAAGCACTCATGCGGACGACGCGGTTTGAGCAGGTCAAGGCCAACATCCTCGGCTTTCTTGCGCTCCGCGACGCCTTGGGGGCTCCGACGCGTGTGGTGGTCTCCGCAGTCGACCAACCGCTCTTCCAGCCCGACAAAGCTGACCATCAGGCCTTCTGGGAGCGCCACGCGGACGCGGTGATCTACCGCCCCTACCACTCCTGGGGCAACCGCATCGACACCGGATGCAGCTCAGTGCCGGAAACCCGCCACCCCTGTTCTCAGCTGTGGAACCGCTGCACGGTGGGCCCAACGGGAAATGTCCTAGCCTGCTTCAACTCCTGGACAGAGGAGCCCACCGAGGTCCTCGGCAACGTGCTTGATCCCAAGACCACCATCGCCGACCTTTGGCAATCTGCCCGATTTGGCGAGCTGCGCACCGACCACGCCGCCGGACGCTACACCCTGCCCTGCTGTGCCAACTGCACCGACTGGACAGGCAGCTCCTGGGGCGAGAACTCCTACGAGAACCTCCTGCGAAACCGGTTCGGGAAGGCCGTGGGCTGATGCACCTCTCGAACCCCACCGCCGCACCCATCGCGACGAGTCGACCGCGCCGCGTCGCGATCCAGATCACCCAACGTTGCCAGCTGCGGTGTAGGCACTGCTTTGTTGACTGTGGCGTCGAGGGGACCGAGCTTCCGTTTGGCTATGTGTGCAAAGTGATCGACGAGATCGCGGGCTGGGGAGTGCGGTCGGTGAGGCTGGGAGGCGGGGAGCCGACTTGGCACCGCCGGTTTCAAGACATCGTCTCCCACTGCGATGAACGCGGCGTTTCAGTCCATCTCAACACTCACGGCGTCTACGCGCCCGAACTCCTCGAGTGGCTCATCACCAGCCCGGTCGAGATCTTCATCGTCTCCCTTGATGGGTTGGAGGCCCACCATGACGCGCTGCGCGGGCGCGGCGTGTTCCGACGGACCGTCGCCACCTGTCAGGCCCTCGTGGCGGCGGGGCGCAGAGTGGTCCTTGGGTGCCACCTCAGCCGCGAGACTGCGGGCACGGTCGACGGGCTCATTGACCTGGCCATCTCCCTGGGGTGCGATCTCAAGCTCTCCCCGATTCGCGCCATCGGCCGCGGTGCTCAACTGACCGATGTCCTCATGGGTCCCAAGGACTGGCGCAACGTCGCCCGGACCGTGGCTGCACGGAGAAGCGGAAACCTGCCCATCCGCGTCAGCAGCGACTTCGACGTCGCTGGTGTTCTCCCGACGGCCCATGTGACCCGCGGGCTGGAGCCGGAGGAATCCTGTCCGCCCGGACGCACCGCCTGCCCCGCGGGCCGGTCAATGATCAACGTCAACTTCGACGGGCGTATCTACCCCTGCGCCTTTTTCGCCACACCCGACGGCGAGTTTGCTGCCGGCACCATCTCCGAGACGACCCTGGCCGAGGCGTGGGAATCGCCCGCCTTCGACGCCTTCCGCATCCACACAAAAGCCCCCGAGTGCCTGGACTGCCGCTTTTACGCCCAGGGCTGCTGGGGTGGCTGTCCCGCCACCGCATACTGGGTCGGCCGCCCCCTCGACGCCCTAGACCCCATGTGCTGGATCGGAGCGGACTCATGACCAGCTCGCATGTGCTTCGCCAGGAGACCAATTGCGGTTTTTGGTTCATTCGCGACGAGGGTCGCGCCTTCGAGGTGAACGTCGATACCTACGCTGTTCTGGCTGCGCTTGTGAGAGGTCGAGGTCATGTCCGCAAAGAGGGGCATCGTTTCACTGCCGGTGCGACCGCCCTCCCGCAGGACCTCACCGCCGCCCTGCAACGCCACGGCCTGACCCCGGGAGCCACCCCCGGATGGGACACCGTCCGCCTCATTCCACTACCCCCAAACCCCCCGACCGACGCCGCCGTTGCCCCCAAACGCATCTACTTCGAGATCACGCGTGCCTGCAATCTCGCCTGTCGCCACTGCTTCAACAACTCCCATTTCCCCCTTCCTCACGAGCTGAGCCTCGACGAAATCCTCGACGTGAATCGCCAGGCCGAGGAGATGGGAGTCTTCGAGATCCGCTACACCGGTGGCGAGTGCACCCGCCACCCGGACTTCCGCGCGATTGTCGACGACGCTCGGCGCCGCGGCCTCTACGTCTCGATCGGAACCAACGGCGTCTACTCCCCCGAGCAGCTCGAATGGCTTCCCACCAGCGGCGTTGACTGGTTCATCATTTCCCTGGACGGAGACCGCGACACAAACGACGCGATCCGAGGCCGCGGCTCCTATGACGCCGTGATGACCACCCTGGCCGCCCTCGCAACGCACCCTCACCTGCGCGTTCGCCTCAACATGGTCGTCGCGCGCAACAATGTCGCCACCATCGCCGACGTCGCCCAGGTGGCAGCCGACACGGGCGTGGCGTCGCTAAACCTCATCCCCTTGCGCCCCTACGGCCGCGCGACTAGGCACATGACCCAGGCCATGTTCTCGAAAGCCGACTTCTACGCTTTCATCTCCGAGGTCAATCGTCTGAGGGTCCTCCACCCTCACGTCGACTTCTCGACGACGATTGACCTCCTCGACCCCACGAAGACCACCTCGCACGACCGACTCGTGCGCAAACACCGCACCTGTGCTGCCGGAATCGAGGCCTGTGTCGTTGGCCCGCTCGGCCACGTCTACGGCTGCTCCTACAGTCCCGCATCCTTCCCCGACACCATCGACGAGACAAGCGCCGCGTTCATCGCCGGAAGCCTCCGCGACGATCCCCTCGCGACGATTTGGTCCGAGTCCGCGCGCTGGAGGGCCTTCCGCGACCTCGAAGAGTTCAAGCACCCCAAGTGCCTCACCTGCCGCCACTACACGATCAGGTGCAGTGGCTCCTGTCAAATCATGGCCTACTACGAGCAGACCAAAGCCGCCGACCCCGACAGCCCGCTTTCCGCCTTCTGCGACCCATACTGCTTCGCCGACCTCCTTGACGAGGCGTGGCCTTCTCCTGAAGGAGATGGACGATGACGGACCTCGCCATCCGGGAGTTCTCTCCCCTCAAGTGGGTCCATCACATTGATCGTCTGCGAGCGCTAGCGCAGGGCCTGGACGTCGCCCCCGTCACCGTCGAGATCGATCCCGTCTCCTTCTGCAACCATCGCTGTCCCTGGTGTGTTGATCCTCTTCACCAGAGCGCGACCCTCGACCTAGACCTGTTCTCGTCGCTGATCCACGACCTGGCTGTGGCCCAGGGCCCAGGCGGAGGCGTCGAGGGGATCGTCTTCAAGGGCGGCGGAGAACCCACCCTCCATCCCCACTTTGATTCCCTGGTGGAACAGGCGACCGACCTCGGGTTCGCCGTCGGCGTGGTGACAAACGGATCTCGCCTGACTCGCTGGAAGACCGTACTCGCCTCCCGGGCCTCCTATGTGCGCATCAGCGTCGACGGTCCCACCGCGTCCTCGCACCACCTCATCCACCAACCCCACGACTTTGACGACGTCATTACCGGCATCCGCGACCTAGTCGCCGCCCGCGCCTCGGCGCGACATCCCGTCATCGGCCTCAGCTTTGCCATGGACTCCCGCACGGCCGACCTTGCCGAGGACGCAATCGCTTTGGGAGATCAACTGGGAGCTGACTACGTCCTCCTTCGCCCCCCCTTCTTTGAGGAGGTCGGCCGAGACTCGACGATGACTCCCTCCCAGGCCGCAGAGGTCCGCCAGACCCTCAGAACTACGGCCGCCACCTACGGCGGCGAGATGCTCGTACAAGTCGGCGACTGGATAGGCGCCGCGGAACGATCAAGCGCGGGTGTGAGCAGCTACAACCCCTCCGACGAAAGGGGCAGCGCAGCCGGGCGACCGTCAGTGGGGGCGTGGAGCCTCGGCCCCTCGGGTAGACGAGATGCGACAGCCCAGCTGCCCATCCCCTTCGAGGAGCGGACGAGAACCTGCTGGGCTTCTCCCCTCGTTGCGGTCGTCACCGCCGACGGAACAGTCTTCGGTTGCTGCAACCTTCGCGCCCTTCCCGGCTGGGAACTCGGCCGCCTGGACTACGCCGTCGGCCACGGCTGGTCCCAGGCCTGGAAGAGCCCCACGCGCGCTGCGGTCCTTGACCGCATGAGAAGAACCGAGTGCCTCGCCCACTGCACCCACCCGGTGCAGCGATACAACGAGGTGATCGAGACCCTCCGCGACTCAGACCCTCCCCACCGGCAATTCCTATGATCAGCCTCCCATCCGACGACCCAGTCGCACAGCAGCTCCAAAACGACCTGGAGGTCACCGAGCAACTCCTTCGACAGACTCTGACGAGAATCAACGGCCGAGCCTGCGACGCCGAGATCCTCCCCCTCCCAGGCCTATGCCTGCCGGAGGACGACCTGAGGGCGGATGGCGGATTCCGCATCGGCGCGTTCTACCGCTGGGACTCCGATGCGCCATTTGTTCCCGTCGATGCCGCCGTGAGCGTGTGTGGGGTCAGCGTCTTTCGGACCGACATGAACGTCTCTTCCCAGGCCGACTTCGATGACCTCATTGTCAGAGCCCGGAGCAGAGTGGCGTCCGAAACCCCGTACACCTGGAATCTCGCCAAGGGCAACCACTTTGCCATCCTCTCGGCGACGGTCGGTGGCTTGGGGGTGGAGCAGGGAAAGTACCTTGTTCTCCACGCCTCCACCGCAGAGTTTGGGCGGGAGTATGACGACCTCTACCCGAAGCAGTCTTCCTGGTTCGGCGATGCTATCGAGGTGTTCTCGCGTGATGACGCCCGGTACCTCCGATTCATCCACGGCAGTCCTGCCGAACGGTTCTTCGAGACCGCGGACAGCCTCATTGACTACCAAAAGACCAAGCTGGAGGTGATTGCTCAGATCATTGCCGAGGAGGCCGGAGCTTCCATGAGGCCGACCACCTGCCGCCCCCACTACGGCATGCCGGATCGCTCCTCCCTGGCCATCGGGTGCCAGTGGATGGGCCAGTCTGATGGCCCCTTCCCACTACTCGCTGGTCCCGACAGACCCGTCTACCTCATCGAACCCGATCCAGCGCTCATCCCAACATTGACAGTCGACCGCAAGACGGTCAGAATCGCCCCCCACGGCCTCCCAGCCACTGCCTCCGACGAAGCGGTCAAATCCGCCGCCCGAGGGACCGTGGTCGCCGCGCTCCACCGCCTCTACTCCCACGGGCGAAGGTCGGGGCAGTGAACGCCGCCGACCACATGGTCGACATCCTTGACGAGATGATGCGCCATGTCGGCACAGCCCAGAAGTCGGAGGCGCACCAACAGGGCCTTTGGCACCGATCCTTCCACTGTTGGATCGTCGCCGGAGGATCGGAACCCGCCGTCCTGTTCCAGCACCGCAGCCGGAGCAAGGACCTCTTCCCAAACCTCCTCGACGTCTCAGCCGCAGGCCACTACGAGGCAGGAGAGCAGATCGACGATGGTGTCCGCGAACTCACAGAAGAACTCGGGGTGACGGTCCCCTCCGACGCGCTCATGCCGCTCGGCATCATGATCGAGCGCTGGGAGAACCGGTCCACAACCCATCGCGAGTTCTGCCACACCTTCCTCCTCCGCGACGACCGTCCCCTCACGGAATACCGACTCCAACCAGAGGAAGTGTCCGGCCTCTTCGCGATCAGGATCTCCGACGGACTGGCCCTGTTCAGCGGAGACGTCAAGCAAATCCCGGCCCTCGGCATTGCCCTCGACACGCACGGACGCCTAGTGTCGGCCAAGCGTTACCTTGCCCTCGAGGATTTTGTACCACGCCCAGACTTGTACTACCGAGACCTATTCTTGACCGCCGCAGATTGACTGTTCCGCGAGTCTGCCGCACGTGGATCGAGGGACTCAGAATCATCCAGCCACGCCATTGCCCTTCCAAGGCAACAGGCGTACGTCCAGTCGGTCCTCTGGTCGGCCCCCCACACTCGCCATCCACCATCCGGTCTTCGCGCCAGGACTTGTGTCCCGCGAGGAACGTCCGCATCAAGGAGGTCAGCGTAGAAGGGCACATAGATTGCTGCTCGCTGGAACTCTGTCCATGATCGCGAGGCCCGCTTCCTCTGAGGCGACACCACGAGGAGGACACGCTCGTGCTCTGCGGCAACGGTCAAGGCCTCTCGCAGATCGCCTTCGGACTCACCTTGACCAAACAGGGGCAGCACAACGGCCCGAGCCCTGTCCCGTTGAACTCGTTCTTCGTCATGGGTACCTACCAAAAGGATTCGACCGGATCCGGCCAGCTGAGATTGCACGAAGGTCTGGAAACGAGCCAGCGGCATAGGACTGAGCATTCCCGCCACAGCTCCATCCCGCATCGTGGACCACACAAGACTCTTGTCCCTCCCCTTGGCAATCCAAGCGATGGGCGGGCGCGGATCGCGTTCTTGAGCTGTTCGATGTGATCGCCGCTGGAGCCACCGACCAACGAAATCGAGGAGAAGAAACGTCGAGAACAGGAGAATCTTCGGGGTCAGGTCACTGTTGTCAACGAAGTCGACATCAACGGGAACACCGTCAACCTGACTAGCTCTCGTTGGACGCAGCCAACTCGCCAAGGTTCCCACCAGCATCAACTGGGCGACCAGCCGGGTGATCACCCCTGAGGTCCACCTGAAGCTGCGCGCCGCACACAGGTGCCACAACTCTACATCGCTCCGGTGGAGTCGCGACCAGAAAACCCGCGAGACCAGGCCAATTGCACAGACGATGCCGATCATCCACCATCCACGAGCGGACGTGGTGTCGCTGCTGCGGATGCTTCCGCCCCTGGAGGCCTCGTCGCCTCCCGCCATCACCGCCACTATGGCAAGCACGCAGATTCCACGTCTGATCAACCTGCGCCTCCGCGAGGAATCCACGTCCTTCTGCACGGAAAACGCCGAGACTTCACCTGGCGATGACCGCGTCCCCATCGCACCGGGGTCCTTCGCTTTCCGCAACCGAGCACGAAACGCCCCCCACACGCACGCGTAGAGGCTCGCAATGAGGAGCAACGGCATACTGATGAGACCGAAGGAAACGTAGGACAACCCCACGACGTGACGAGCATCCTTGAGTCTGTAGGGCGGCGGGTTTCCAGCAGCTTCGAGGGACTGCGGACTGAAACGCTCAAGGGCAACTGCAGCGGCAAGCGAACGACACTGGGCAAGCAGCAGTTCTGTCTCGCGCCCAACCTCGGCGCCACCAGCGAGTGACACCGTGACGGCTTCCGAGCCTTGTGCCCAGACACTGGTCAAGGTGAGACCTTGGCCGCTTTCAATCTCGATGGTGGTGTCCGTTCCAAAACCGAAGATTGGGGCTCTGCGGGTCTTTCCCCGGTCCCGCAGTCCCGCTGCGTACGCGTTTGCCATCGTGACAGCGGATTCCGGCGATCCACAGCGAACCAATCCAACGGTCAGTGTCCGTCCTCCGACGCCGATCCAGGAGCGCCGCCCCGCAGTCTCTTCGCAGCCAGGCGTCACCGGGAAGGGGGAGAACGGTTCGTGGTCCACAGCCGACCAGCCGTCACCTTGCGGGGCCCAGTCAGGCAACCCACTTCTGAGTGGCGACGGCGATGCCGGCTGCGACGCCGCCAACGACCTCGCCTGCCGAACGCCTTCTTCACGCCGCTCTCCCTCAGTCCCGTTCAGGACAACCAGCTGGTAAGCACGCTCACCTTGTGCCCAGATTCTCGTCTCCTCCTGAGGCCAAGAGGGGCCTCCAGACACCAGCACGTCGACGTCTTCTCTCAGCGCGGCCTGTCCGGGGTAGATACGGCCACGCAGGTGTGCCCAGTCGACGAAGCTGACGGCCTGAGAAACGGCCTCGTCATTTGCGGAGCATTGAATCGTAACGAGGACCAGCAGAAGCCCCGAGTTGTTGTTTAGCCACCCCTGCTGGTCTCCCGTGTCGTCGCACCCAAGCGCCTGTGTTCCTGACGGCAACCAGACAGGCGACGATCCCTGTGGCACCCACTGCGCTCCTTCCGGCTGCCAATCGGGCGGGGCTCCAAGGGCCGACAAGGCGCAAGTCGAGACCAGCAACCCAATCGCAAAGGCCAACGACGCAAGGCTATGAAAGCGGCGGAGAGGAGACTGCGCTGGCACGAAACTACCCTAGCGACTCGACAGCGGTGCACATCAGAGTCTCGACTCTGAGATAATCGAGGAGTGCCAACGCCGTGTCCGCGTGCCGAAAGCGGCTTGCCGCCGGTTCAAGCGCAGGGCACCCCCACGCCGCGTCGGCTGGCCTGGAGACTTGTGACCGTTGCGGCGGCGGCTCTCGTTCTCGTGGGTGTCGGAACAAGTCAGGGCAACCGCAGTGCCCCGGACGCGGCGACACGATTGGCCCCGCCGTTCGAAGTGCCCAAGATTGCCGACATGCTGCCATCCACCGAGGACGTTTCGCTGTCGTACGGGCAGCCGCTCACACTGTTCTACCAAGGCCCGCCCGCCGAGGAGCTGTTCTACAGCCCTGCGCCGGCAGACTGGGACCTACGCAGAACCGCGATTCGCGAAGCATGGACCCAGCGATGGGTAGCACCGGATGCCTTCGGATCCGTCTTGCTCAGCGCCATTGAGTATCGCTCTCCGAAGCTCCAGGGTCTGGTCCTGTCCGCGCAGTGCAGGCCCAAAACTCCGTGGACCATTGACGGCACCGACGTCGCAGGCCTAACAGGCGTGGGCCCCGGTGGTGCAGGGGCATGCGCATCAATTGCACGCGGTCGGGTCGCGTTCTCCGCAGAGGTCCACGTCTTCGGCCCCGATCGGGTCGAACGTGCCCGCAGTGCCCTTGAGGCGATCGTCGCCGAGACGTCCCCAGTCGTTGTCGACAGCTCCGATGAAGAGCCTCCACCACGATGGACCGCCAGCCGCACCCATCTGCTTCGCACGTGGATGGCCGCACTGCTGTTCCTCGGACAGGCGGCCGTGTTGCCGGTGGTCCTTTTCGACAAGATGACATGGTTGCGGATCCATCCAAGAACGTGGAGGCGACGAATCCGACGCCCCACTGGCGACGTCGAGCCCGCGTGCCGGGCCGTCAGGACACAGCTGCGAGCACTGGCAGCCGCGAGGTTCGCGACCCTAGTGTGGACACTCCGCTTGACCGAGGAACTCTTCTGGGGGACCTACAAGTCGCTTGCCGCCATCGTCGTCGTCTACCTGCTTGGTGTTCTCACGCAACGGCTGGTCGTTTCGCGCCGTCTCAAGCATGGGCGAGCGGTCGCACACCACACGTTTGGTGCCATCGCCTTCCTGGTTGTCGGAGGCGCACTGTCGCTCGCAGTCGCCGGGGCGGCTGTCTTCCTCCTCAACCTAGCAGCCTCCGTCGGCGTCTTCGGCTCTTCCGCCAGATCGCCCCTTACTCCGGTCCAAGCACAGCAGCTCATGGTGGTGCTAGAAGTCTTCGGCATCGGAGTCTTGGCCTTCGCGATGGGCCCGTTGGCGCTCTTCCGACGGCTGTCGCGCCGATGCTTAAGGGACCTTCTCCCACCGACCGGCGTCGCCCCCATCCTCATGCTGAGGGCATTCTCCGACGACAAGGTCGAGATCCGCACACGCGGCGCCGACGGAGCCGGCCTTCTGGATCAGCTGCTCCGAAGAAGGCGCAAGACCCTGGAGGAGATCGCGGCGATCGCCTTGGCCCCCTATGGTCCCCTGTTGGCGGTGGGAGAACCGGGGCAGGCTCTCCCACCCGGGCAGGGCGCGATCAGGCTGCAATACGCCTCAGACGAGTGGGAAGAGGCGGTCGAGCGTATGTCGGAACAGGCCGCTCTGATCTCTATGACGCTCGCTCGGTCGGAGGGGCTTGATTGGGAGTTGCGCCGCCTTCGCGACGTTGGCCTGCTCCACAAGGCAGTGTTCATCGTCCCGCCAGTCCCGCTGAAGGAGCAGGAGGCTCGACTTGCCCTCCTCAGTGTCCGGCTCGGAATCCCCTGGTCCCTATTGGACTTTGCTGGAACGGGCCGGAGAGTTCTCGCTGTGTCCATCCCACGGGGATCGCACGTCCCGGTCGTTGCCGTTGCGGCTTCGCAGGATGACGTCAGCTATCACCTCGGAATAGCCCATTGCGTTGACGCGCTCCTCCTAGGAGAGTCGCTGGGCAACGAGGAGAACCAAACGGACGACGAACAGGCTCGCTTCTCCGATGCGGGACGGCCGCTCGTCGAGGTGGTTCGCCCGGGTCAGGGCCGGACGTACAGAGGAGCTTGGGGTTTCGGCGCCGCCTGGAACGTCCTCCTCCTGATGGTCCTGGTCGCTTCAATGGCGCCACGGAACCCCGACACCGCCGTACCTGCGGTGGGGCACGACGTACGTTCCTCCATCGTCCAGGGTCCAATCGGCATCAACCGACTTGCTGGGGGCGATGGCGACACATACCTGTTTATCCAAGAGGAAGGCACGCTGGCGAGCTGGAACGCATCGACCGGCGAGACCACGCGAGTGGCAACGCTTACCAGCGAGTTCGTCTACCTTTCCGCATACCATGACGGCCGCGTAGTAATCAACACCAGAGAAGTGTCCACAGGCACTTCTCGACTCCAGGCCTACGACGGCACAACCGGGAAACCCATTTGGACCGCGGAGACGGGCGAGGTCCCGCCCACCCTAGCCGTCGGCGGCGGAGATCTCTGGGTGCCACAGCCGGAGGCGCATGCCATTGAGGTTAGATCCATGGAGGACGGAAGCTTAAGGACCACCATCGAGCTGCCCTGTCAACCCTGGTCGGTGAGCCTTGCAAACGGCTCCGCCATTGCCGCGTGCCCTCGAGACCGAGTGATTGTACGTGGTCTCGAGGTGGACAGCGGGGCAGGCCAGACCCAGGACACACCCGGCGGAGTCACCCAAGTTCTCCACTGGTCGGGAAAGGAGTGGTGGGTGATGCCCGCCGAGATGAAGCTCATCCCCTCAGACGACCCAAGCACAACCCTGTCGATGTCGATCCCCTTCGAGGGTTACATGAACCAGGTTGGCACGGAGGGCGAGAGGCTTGCCATTGTGGGATATAACCGCCTCAGCGTCTTCACCGGGGGCCTCGGGCCGCAAGGTACAGTCGAGCGCGTCGGCACTGAAAGGGTCGTTCGCGACCTCATCGTCACGCCCGAGGGCAAAGTCTTCTTCTCAACCGATTCCCTGGTTGCGCTTCTCACTCCCAAATAGCGAGCCTCCCACCTTCGAGTCGCCTGAGTCCCATTCACCTGGCGGGCGCGGACTGTCGGAGATAGTCCCCGGATCACCCTGGTCGGCCGACCCTCTCGATGCCCCCGGCACGTTCTCCCAGATGCTGTCTAGGAACCTGCGACGGTCGCGCACGAGTTCTACACGAGCCACGTCGGCTGCTCCCAGACGCTGTTGCTCCTCCAGCTCGCGGACCTGTCGACTCAAATCCGCCTCCAAGTTCACGAGAGCCGAGTGAGGATCGTTGTGGTCTTTGCCCTGGTCGGCAGTCGGGACGTCTTCATACGGACCGAGACGGTCGTGGGTCTTTGCGACAACTAGATCCCGCGGCCCCTTGACGAATCCCTCGCCGCGAACAAACGCGTTCCATCGCGCGTGCTCCAACCTCATCAGCGACTGATGATGCTCCTCACCTGACGAGACTCCAAGTCTGGTCCGGGCTCTCCAGTGGATTGCCCCAGCGATTGACGACCAGTAGGCGTACTCGTCCTCCCAGAATGACTCCTGAGACTGCTCCCAGTCCTTCTGCTCCACCGCGGCCCAAGCCATGTGACAGGCGAGCCCGCTCCACTCCATCTCCGACTTGAGGATCGTGTCGAAGCAGTACAGGTCACCAACGTCACCGATCAGATCCATTTGGGGCAAGGACGCCGTGTTCTCTGCCCGCCTAGCCTCTGCCGCGAGCGCCCTCCGAACGGAAGCCGAGTGCTGGGACGTTGCCAAGATCTGCGGGGACAATCCGGCCCGGGCAAGCTCACGTCGAAGCCTCAGCGCCAGGCGCAGGTTCCACACATCGTCTTCGAGGCAAACAAAGACGAACGTCATCGGATCAATCTCGAGAAGGCGCTCGACAAAGGCGGGGTCGGTCGCGTCGACTCCCGAGTGAACGCCGATCTCGTAGAATGCGTCCCAGCGAGGGCTGCCCGGAGCGACTGGAACTCCAGTCGGGCTCCCGGCGGCCAGCTCTGGGTAGTCGGCGGCGAAGCGAGCCTCCGCGCGCTGATCGGAGTCAAACGCGTGGATCCTCAGCCGATAGGACCCCCGAGGAGTCTCCATTTGGCAATACCACGCCAGCGCCCGGAGCATTTCCAGTCCGATGTCGCCAAGACCGACGATGACAGCCGAGATCAGCCTGTCCTCACCGTCCGGTTCAGCGTTCTCAAACAGATCGAGCCCTGACGTCCTGCGAATGATCGAAGTGGTGGTCTGAGGACCAAGTCCCGCGTCCCGCCATAGCCAGTCGTACACGAGAGCACGTGCCGAGTTCACGCGGCGGACTTGCACCTTGCCGGAGTGGTGGCGCAGGGCGATTTCACTTTGCACGGTGCTGGAGAAGACGAAAAGGTGCGTGTCGTTTCGGGATCTGTAGGCGGGGTGCTCGATCAGAGCGACCGCCTGAGCGGCGTTCTCTCCCTCGTCGGCCCCAATGAGGAAGATCCGCAGCAGGGCCTTCTTGCTGTGATGGAAGAAGGGGAAGGAGAGGACGTCGCTCCCGAAGCAGGCCGCGCCCAGGCGCCGTGCCTGGCCAATTAGCTCCCCTGACGGCTCATGGCCGGAAGAAGGGACTCCGGTGAAGACCACGCAGTCTTTGCGCGACTCGGTGCGATTCCTGCGGTGGATGCTCGTCGCCAGAGTGATCGAACGTTCGTTGAGCTCAGAAAAGACGTTCACCTCACGTCGACGCCGAAGAAAGTAGTGAAGGTGTGAGGAGAACGTCCGGAAGAAAGTCAGGAGAAAGCCGACAGCCATGAGTGGGGCGATCGCCAGCAGGGCAACCGCGTAGAAGGACTCAACCTCGGCCAGCCCCCCGGACGAGCTCTCGAAGGCGTCGGCCACCGCGCGGACGTCTGCGCTAGCTAGGAAGACCTGCACCGTCTCGAGGAGCGCGCCGAAGACCGCGCGGGGCCACCCCGAAGGATCGTGCAAAGCGACGGGAAACAGAAGGAGGTAGATTGCCACAGCGACGGCGCTCGCGAGAACCCTAAACGGCGCACCCTCTACCCATCCGCCCTTGAAGTCAGCAGTCAACCCACTCGAAGCCTTCGAAGCAGCATGCCGCCCAACGGCCACGACGACCGCACCCACCACAAGGGCGCCAATCGACAAGAAGAACCACAGGTGCACCGGCCCACCCTAGCGCGCACCGTTCGTCTATACCGGCCCAATCGTTCTCTCAGCCAACAGAAACGACGTCCGCGCTCTCCTGGGGGCCGCTCTACCGGCGGAGGAACCTTCGGGCCAACAGGTTGCCCACAAGCTGGACCACCTGGACGGCGGCGATGAAGATGGCGACGGCGACCCACAAGACCACGTCGTTGTACCGGTTGAACCCGTCGACAATCGCGAAATTCCCTAACCCTCCCGCCCCGATGGCGCCGGCCATCACGGACAGGTCAAGGACGCCGATGAACAGGTAGGCGTATCCCAGCACGAGCGGCGCCAACGACTCGGGGACCAGGATCCGCAGGAGCACGTGGATTCGGGAGGCTCCCATGGCGCGTCCTGCCTCGATGACTCCGGGGTCGGCTGCGACTAGGGATTGTTCAACGATCCGGGAGGTCGCCATTGAGCAGGCGATGACCATGGGAGGGATGGCGCCCTTGACCCCGATGAAAGTCCCGGTGAGGGCCACGGCCAGGCCTTTGACCGCCATGATGAAGATGATGAAGGGGATAGGTCGGATCGTGTTGACGAGGATGTTGAGCCCGGCAAAGACGGCACGGTTCGCGTAGAGCCCGCCCTTGCGGGTCGCAAACAGCGTGAGCCCCAGGACGAGCCCCAGCCCCCCGCCGATCAGCAGGGTGAGCAGCACCATCTGGAGGGATTGCTGGGCCGCCAGGAGGAGTTTGCCGTTGTGGATCGCCGGATCCCAGCCGTTGGCTTGCAGCACGCTCACAGCGCACCCCCCAACGGATCCGCCGCGGTGCCCAAGTCGACCACCTCAAGTCCTGCGGATCTAAGGCGTCCCAGCGCGGCGGAAGTGACGTCATCGTCCCCCGTGAGCTCTAGGGTGATGGAGCCAAAGGGGCGGCCCTCCACCTCGGTGAGCGAGCCATAGACGATGGCGGCCGCCTCCAACGCCCCCAGCGCCAGCCCGCCGTCAGAGGCGACCGTCACGATCGCAAGGCGCCCCGGGTGGCGGGCCCGCAGGCGCTTGATCGTCGCGGGGGTCGGGCGATCATGGAGGGCGGTCTGGACAAACTTCCTGGTCACGGCCGCTTTGGGGCGGGAGAAGACGTCGTAGGTGCGGCCGGATTCGACGACCCGACCCTCCTCCATGACCGCTGTGCGGCCGCAGAGGTACTGGACCACCGACATCACGTGGGTGATGAGGACGATCGTGACGCCAAGCTCGCGGTTGGCGCGAACCAGCAGGTCAAGGACGTCGCGCGTGGTCTCGGGGTCTAGGGCGCTCGTCGCCTCGTCGGCCAGGAGGATCGAGGGGCGCGCGGCCAGGGCTCGGGCGATTCCCACCCGCTGCTTCTGCCCGCCCGAGAGCTGCGAAGGATAGCTGTCAGCCTTGTCGGCGATTCCCGTGAACTCGAGCAGCTCGGAGACCCGCGCGGCCCGCGCCGCCTGGGACCATCCGGCGAGCTTGAGCGGATAGCCAACGTTGACGGCGACGGTCTTGGCGGACAGGAGGTTGAACCCCTGGAAGATCATGCCGATCTGGCTGCGTAGCGCCCGCAGGTCCCGCTCCCCCAGCCCAGGGACCTGGTGACCGGCGACGGTCAAGCCCCCCGAGCCGGGGTCCACGGACTCCAAAGCGTTGATGAGCCGCACCAGGGTGGACTTCCCCGCCCCGGAGTGGCCAATGACACCGAAGACCTCCCCGGCCTCGATTTCGAGGCTCACGCGATCAACCGCGCGGATGGGGCCAGTCTTGCCCTTGAACGTCTTGGAAACGTCGGTGAGAGTGATGATCGGGGAGGTCATCGGCGTCTTCTCCTAGTGGTCGCGCAGCTGCGCCTGGACGTCGGCGAGGTCGGATTGGAGCTTGTCGGCCGGGATGGTGAGCACCACGCCCGAGCCGGCCGAGTTGGCCAGGAGGCCCTCGCCAAAGTCGTCCTGCTGGGCTAGGCGCACAATCTCGACGTAGACCGGGTCGGTCGCGTCTGCCGCGCGCGTCACCCAGATGTTGACAAAGGGCAAGGCGGCGGACGATGACGGATCATCCTTTGCGATGGCCTGTGACGGTTCGAGCCCGGTGTCCGCGACGTAGTCGTTGTTGATGATGGCTCCGGCGACTGAGGGATCCTGGAGGGTGCGTCCGGTCTGGTTGGCCGAGACGGGCGTCACGACTATCCGCGAGTTGGAAGCTTCGACATCGTCCAGGGTCGTGAACAGCGGGGATGCGCCTTCCTTGAGTTCGATGAGCCCAGCGGAGGCGAGGACTCCCAGCGCCCGAGCGAGGTTCGTCTCGTCGTTGGGGATCGTGATCTGGGCGCCGTCGGGGATCTCCTCGACCGAGCCGTACTTCGTGGAGAACAGCGACAGCGGGTAGATCGCGGTTGAGCCGATGGGGACGAGGTCAGCGCCGGACTCGTTGTTGTACTGCGCGAGGAACCGGATGTGCTGGAACTGATTGAGGTCGAGGTCTCCGGCGGCCGTAGCGGGATTGGGCTGCTGGTAGTCGGTGAAGTCGACGAGCTCGATGAAGATGCCCTCGGCCTCGGCGTTGGTCTTGAGAGTGTGGAACTGGGGGCCGTCAGCCCCGACGACCCCGATCGTGACCGGGTGGTTCTTGCCTCCGCGGTCGTCATCGCCCGGAGCGGTGAAGTCTTGGTTGGTCACCGGTGCGTTGTCGGCGGGGTCCGGGGTGGAGGGTGAGGAGGAGCATCCGCTGAGTGCGAAGGCAACGGCGGCGATGAGGGCCGCGGCGGTCTTGGTGGTGGACGTGGTCATGGTGGTTGAACCTTTCTGCGATGTGGGTGCGGCCGTCGTGCCGCAAGGTCGGGCCTAGCGCATCTCGCAGCGCGCGCAGTGGCGCACAACTACTGAGGTGGAGGTACTCACGCAGGGGCTTGCCGGATTGGACCGGCGGCTGCTAGAAGGAGGTCCCCTGCGTGCCGCGCATCCCCCCGCGCATTCGCATGGGCGCGCTCAGCATCGAGCACACAGCGCGGCGAGGGTCGGTCAACACAATCGGGAAGTGTGCCTCAGTTTCGGGTTTTGGTCAAGTCCCCGGGGGGGCGCGCCCTCGTGGTTAACTGGCGGGGTGAGGGTCTCCTTGGTGGGTGTTGGCGCGCGGTCGGCGGTGGCTGCGGCGCTGGTCGCTGGGCTCATCGGGGTTGCTCCGGCAGTTGCGGCGGACGACCTCCGCCCGGCTGGGACATCGGGGATGACCGCTACCGAGGGGTGGGAGGCGGCGGGTCAGGATGATGTGGCCTGCCATTCCCAGGTGGTGCTTCGACCGATGCACGTGAACTGGCCGCAGGGATTCGCGGCTTCGATCGCCGTCGATGCCTACGGCGAACACCTTGATCGCTTCGTGACTCTCGAGGTCAAGACCGCAGGAGGGTGGTGGCCTACGTCCTCAGCGGTGATGCCGGCGCAGACGCCTCGGGCCAAGGGGACCTCGTTTAGGTGGCATCCCATCACCCTTACCCTGCCTCCGGCCTTTGCCACAGGAAGGCCGCAGATCAGGGCGGTCATGGATGAGGCGGAAGCCTGCAGCCAAGCGGTCTCGGATGAGCTGACCCTGTCCTTTGTCCCGGCGACCCACTCATGGACGCAGCTCTGGGCCCCAGGGATCCAGCAGGGCAGGACCTCTCGCGGAGCCACGGCATCCCTTCCGATCAGCGTCCAAACCACCCTGACCGCCATAGAAGGGGCGCCGCCGATGACGACGTCCTTCATGCTCCAGCGGCGCATCGGAACCGCGCCCTGGCAGTCACTGCCAGCCGTCCCCGTCGCGGTCAGGACAACCCGCCAGGGCGTCACCACCGTCGAGGCGACGATCCCTGCGTTCTCCAGCTCGCCCAAGTCCCCGGGTGGGATCGTCGCCTACCGCTTCGCCCCCACCTCGACCGCGTCCATCGATTCCGCGCCCTCCCAGCCCCTAACCGTCACCTACTTCAACGCCCGTGACGTCGCCCGCAAAGCTGTCCGCCGCAAGTGCCCCAAGACCCCGGTCTCCTTTAAGAAAGACTTCCCCACCGGGTCTGGGGTCTCTCGCGATCCCATGGTCGCCGGGTGGGTCCGGACGGGCAAAAACCGCGTCTACCTCCTCGCCTCCAAGATCGACAAGGAGCTCACCATCGAGGGGGTCAAGCAGGTCGCCTACCACGAATGCGCCCACATCCTCCAGTACCAGGTGTACGCGGGCCGCAACAAAGACAGCCGGGCGGGAGCGGTCGGCTGGGCAGCCCTCCTCGCCGACGCCAAGGCCGTCTTCTCCAAGGGCCGCAAGGCCGGCTCCCCCGCCGAGCACATGGCCGACTGCGTCGCCCAGGCCATCTCGGGGCTCTCAGGCAAGGCCACCATGACGGGTTACGGCGGCACCTGCTCCGCCGCGCAGATCAAGGCCGCCAAGCGCCTGCTGCGCGGCAAGCCCATCGCTCACTGAACCCGACGGGTCTTTACCGCTGTCCTCACGGTGGGCCGGTACCCCGTCTTTTTCCCCGTCACCTTGACCGTGATCCGTTTCCCGCGGTCCCGGGCCTTGAGCTTGTACTTCGAGGCAGTCGCCTTAGTGATCTTGGCGCTGCCTCGATACCACTGGTAGGTCAGCTTGGGCTTCGGCGACCACGCGCCCGCCACCACCTTGAGCGTCGCCCCGACCTTCGCACTCCCGCGAATCCGCGGCTTGGGAGCCTTGGTGAAGGACTTGACCGGCGGTGGCGTCACCGTCGGGGTGCTTTTTCCTCCGGGGGACGATGGCGGCCCTACCGTCGGGCTCGTCGGCTTGGATGTGGGGGTGGTTGGCGCCGGAGTCGACGGCGTCGGCGTCGGCTCCTCCCAGTCGTCCCCCGCCGGCGCCACTCGGATCGACATTCTCTTGGTGACCGGGTCGAGAGACGTCACTCTGATCGTCGTCCCCGTCACCCCGACTCGCACCGATCCCCACGGGTTCCTCGTGTCGTAGTACGCCCCGGCCGTCGAGTCGTCAAACAGAGAAACCGCAGGTCGGGCGGGTACTGTCACCGTCTCGACGCTCACTACCTCGTCAACCTTGTGCTCACGACTATGAGAGAACGCTCGGTAGGTTTCCCCCGGCGCTTTGAAGGTCGCATCCCACGCCTGGGACCTGTTGCGCATTGGGTCGCCGCTGGGCCAGAACAACGCCGTCGAGTTCGCCACGACCGGCAGCGCCCGCCCCGCCCCTGGATGGATGGTCACGTTGTTGTCGTACTGCGCAGAGTTCACGTACCACACGAGCAGGCCCGGCTCGAAGGAGAACGTCTCGAGCAGTTTGGGGGTCGTCTCTAGGTTGGTCCAGTTGTAGGGGCCCAGGCACAGAGCCTCGTCATAGCCCACGCACTGCCG
>WQYN01000012.1 GCA_009781225.1 Micrococcales bacterium
CGCGGCACCACGCCGCAACATCGCCCTACCCTACTCCACGGGTCGGCCAACGGCATCGCGCCAATGGCCCCACAGAGACAAGCACACAAAATCCCAGGTCAGGGTGCCCTACTGCAACGATCGCATGACTCTCGTCACTTCACCCCAGCACTCGGGTGTTGCACGGATAGCGGCTCAGGAGGTGATCGGAGGTCAGAAGGGTGCGACCAGCGATGATCGCCTGCGCGACCAACATGCGATCGAAGGGGTCACGGTGAATGGTGGGAAGCGCGCCGGCGACAGCGCCGTGGTGTGAGGTGATGACCAGCTCGCTGAAGCCGGTCCTCAGCGCCGAGTCCCGAACCTCAAACGGATCGACATGGAAGGCGGCATTGCCCAACGACGTCTTGATCGCGATCTCCCAGATGCTTGCGGCCGAAAAGGCGACGTCGGCATCTGGGGCTTCGAGTTCTGCCCTCACCGAGGATCCGAGTCGGTCGGGTGCCTCAAGAGCCCAGATCAGCACGTTGGTGTCGAGCAGGAGACTCACGACAGTCCCTCAAAGAGGTCGGCGACCTCCGATGAAGCCCAGCTCGGATCGTCGGGATAGGTCCACCCTCTACCGCTCATCATCCCGAGTTCTCGCTTGGGTCGATCGCGCCCATCGAGCGGAACAAGACGGGCGACGGGGTGTCCACGCCGTGCCAGAACAATCTCCTCGCCCGCCTCAACCTGCGCAAGCAGCGTCGACAGATGGGTTTTTGCCTCATGAGTGTTGACGGTACGCATCGGGATCCACCTTCCTCAGTTCGGACTTAGTCTACTTCATCCCGACCCGCCGACCCGCCGACCCGCAGGTCCGCCATCGTTCAACACCTCCAATTGAGCTTCGCGGGGTTGGGTTCGTCGGCCACCGCGACCGACGTCAGCGCCGCGAGCAAGACGCCAAACTCCTGCTCAGCGGCCTGATCGTAGACCTCGCGCGCCGCGCTTACCCCGTGCGTCGAGTACGCGAAGGCCGCCGCCCCGTAGAACACGAGGCCCATGCAATGGGTAGGAGCGTGGATCACCGACGCCGCCTGCCCGATCGCCCGCGCCGCAGCCTGGGCGGCGGGCAGCCCCTCAGCCTCGCGGGCAGCAGCATGACAGGCGAGGATCGCCGGCTTGGCCGCCGGAAGTCTGACCTCCCGAGCAAGCCAAGCCTCCGCAGCCGCCAACGCCTCACGCGGACGCAAGTCCCCGGGCACCTCAGCCTCGAAAACCGGCAGGTAGCGCTCGCGCGAGCAGGCAATCCCCCACCGAGCGATCGTCTCCTTGGACTGGGTCTCCAAGACCGCGACCAGCGCCTGAACCCCCGCATCGTCCCAAGCCCCCAGCATCTTCCGCAGTGCCGTCATTGTCGTATTTTCCCTGCGTATTGAACCCAAAGCGGTGCGGGCCTTCCCTGGGTCCTCTGGGCGACCCCAACGTCCCTCACCAAATCGACACCCGCTCCCTTGGGGCTAGCCACAGCTCATCGCCCTCTTTTACCCCGTATGCGCGGTGGAAAATGTCCAGGTTTCGCACCACTCCGTTGCAGCGGAACTCCGCGGGCGAATGCGGGTCGGTCGTCAGCCGACGCACCTCCTCCTCGTCGCGCACCATGGTGCGCCACGACGCGGCCCAGCCTTCAAAGAAGCGGCGAGCTGCGTCATCGTCCGTGGGCTCACCTGACATGGTGTAGGCGAGCCAGGCGATCGCGAGCCCACCGAGGTCGCCGATGTTCTCGCCGATGGTGAGGTCGCCATTGACATGGGGCGCGTTGTCCTGTTTGGCGAGTTGGCGGGGGACGTAGGCGTTGTACTGGGCGATCAGCGCGGCTGTGCGTCGGTCAAACTCGGCCCGATCCTCCTCGGTCCACCAATCCGCGAGCCGTCCGTCGCCGTCGTACTTCGAGCCCTGGTCGTCGAAGCCGTGCCCGATCTCGTGGCCAATCACCGCGCCAATCCCGCCGTAGTTGGCCGCCGGATCGCCGCCTGCCGTGTAGAACGGGGGCTGGAGAATCGCGGCGGGGAAGACGATCTCGTTCATCCCCGGGTTGTAGTACGCGTTGACGGTCTGCGGAGTCATGAACCACTCGCCGCGATCCACCGGCCCGCAAGCCTTGGCCAGCTCGTAGTCCGTCTCGAAGGCGGCCGCCGCGCGAACGTTTCCGACGAGGTCCTTCTCGTCGAGTTCGAGCCCCTCGTAGCGGCGCCACTTGTCCGGATAGCCGATCTTCGCCGTGAACTTCTCCAGCTTGGCCAGCGCCTTTTCCCGCGTCTTGGGACCCATCCACTCCAGCTGGGAAATCGACGCGCGGTAGGCCTCCAGCAGATGGTGCACGATGGCGGACACTTCAGTCTTGGACGACGGCGGAAAGTACGTGGAGACGTAGATTTCTCCGACGATCTCCCCGAAGGTCGACTCGACGAGCGAAACCCCGCGCTTCCACCGCTCGCGCAGACTGGTGGCCCCGGTGATCACCGGGCCCCAGAACTGGAAGTCCGCCTTGGCGATCTCCTCGGAAAGCAGGCCCGCGCGAGCTTGGATCACGCGCCAGGCGGCCCAACACTTGAGGTCTTCCAACCCAGTGTTGGCCCAGACCTGCGACCCTTCCTCAGCGAAGGAGGGCTGGCGGACAACGAGCCGACCCCAGATCCGCTTTGGCACCTGGACCGCCTCGGCCCACGCCTGCCAGTCGAAGCCAGGGGCACGTTCGACCAGGTCAGCAAGGGTCATGGGGTTGAACGTCTTGGTCTCATCCCGCGACTCGACGACGTCCCAGTGGGTCGCGGCGAGCTTCTCCTCCACGTCCCAGATCCGCGCAGCCGCGTTGTCAGGCAGCGGGTCGCGCCCCTTGGGCCACACGAGGTCCAGCATCTTCTTGATGTGCTTCCGATAGGCCTCGCGCACCTCAGCGAAGGATTCCTCCCGGTAGTAGGCCTCGTCCGGCAGTCCGATCCCCGCCTGCGCGATGTTCACCGCATACCGGTTCGGGTCCCCCGGGTCCGTGTCGACCCAGGAGGCCGCAAGCCCTCCCACCCCCGTCCTTTCCAGACGGCCGATGGCGGCAGCTAGCTCCGCGTGAGTCGTGGCACTCTCGATGAGGTCAAGATCGGGGTTGAGTGGGGCTGATCCGAGATCCTGGCACCTCATGTCATCCATGAACGAGGCGAACATGTTTCCCACCAGGGCAATCGTCGGTCCTCCCCTCAGTTTCGACACCATCCGCTCGCACCAGTTGACGATGTCGTGGACATACTCCTCGGCGATGTCAAACAGCTCGCGGAACGCGCCGTCCGCGGCCCGGTCGTCCGGCATCTCGAAGGAGGTGAGCCAGGCCCCGTTGACGTGTCCGTACAGGTCATCCTGTGGTCGGACCGTCTTGTCGCGGGTCTGGTCAATGGGGGGCGTGGTGACCGACGGGCCAAACAAGTCGATATCGGACATGGGTGTCATCGTAGAGTCCTGTTCCAAACGTGAGGCGGCAAGCAACCCCTCCACCCTAAGCGAGTCTCGAAGCGCTCCCGCCCCCCTGTGGATAACTGACTTCTCGCACGTCAGGGTGTAGGGGTGTGGTGTCGGGGCGAATGGAGGGGCGGGGCTGGGACGAGCTGCGCTGGCTACGGGCCCAGGAGGGCGAGGGGGACGACGGCGACGCTGTCGGGGCGGCGGTAGGCGTGGGGGCCGGTGGTGATGCAGACTCGGTCGACGAGGCGCTCGCCCAGCTGGTCGGCTAGCCAGTTGAGGTGACGTAGATCGTGGCCGGTGGGCGTGGGTGAGAGCTTGACCTCGATGGCGACGATGCGGCGGTCGGGGGTCTCGACGATGATGTCAATCTCTTGGTTGGTGTCGTGTGTGCGCAGGTGGCCGACCGTCGCGTTGGCTGCTTGGGCGTAGACACGGATCGACTGGGCGGCGAGTGATTCGAAGAGGGCTCCCAGCCAGGTGTCGGTCCCCACGCGGGGGGTGAGGCGGGTGCCCATGCCTTGGAGGAGGCCATCGAGATCGACGCCCATGAGTCGTGCGGCGAGGGCGGGGTCCACCAGGTGGTGCTTTGGTGTCCTGGTGAGTCGGGTGAGGGGGGAAAAAGATGGGATCCATGCCTCGATCGGATCGAGCACAAACAGGCGAGTGAGGTGTTCACGGTAGGCGGCGACCGTCTGACGTGCTGGCTTGTTGGATTCGCCGGGGGTGGCGGCGTCGAGGATCGTTGAGTAGGCGGCGTCTGTGGCGGTCGCGGCTGCGTAGGCAGACAGCCACTGCTTGAGGGCGGCGGGGCGTCTGACGGTGGCCCCGTTCTCGGGCAGTTCCCTTTCGACAATGCGGGCGAGGTAGCCGTCGAGTTGGGTGGTGCGGGCATAGGGGTCGAGGTCGCGGATCCCGGGAAAGCCAGAGCGCAGAACCTCATCAACATACTGGGGTAGGTCGACGGCCGTTGATCCGCCGATGCGGGGCACTTGCCCGGTGAGCAGTTCTCGCAGGGAGACTGTTGGCTCGGCGATTCCTCGCTCGAAGAGTGACATGGGACGCAGAAGGAAAGAGACGATCCGCCCAGCTCCCGAGTGGATGCGCACGCCTGGCGCGACACCGGCCGATCCGGTCAGGAGGAACCGTCCACCCGCGGCGTCGTCGTCCACGGCCTGGCGGACGCGGTCCCATACGCTCGGCTCCAGCTGCCACTCATCGACCAGGACGGGGGGTGGTACCTGGGCGACCAGGTGGTAGTTGTCGGCAACGCTGCGACGCTGGTTCGGATCGATGAGATCAATGATGGTGGTCGCGCGTCGACTCGCCATAGCGGTCTTCCCCACGCCCTTCGCGCCCTCGATTGCGATGGCGGCGAGGTGGGGGAATAGGTTGTCGAGAGTCTCGTCGAGCACGCGGCGACGGTAGGCCATGGTGGCAATCTAACATCTCAACATGGTTCTATGCAACATCTCAACATGGTTCTGCTTGACATCTCAACACGTGGAGGCGGCAGGATTCGAGTTTGGGCACTGGCGAGGGCCGCGGTGTCGGGGGTGGCTGACGCGGGGCATGGGAGGATGGGGGGATGCGGGTTCACATTGCTACTGACCATGCCGGGTATTCGCTCAAGAACGCGATCGCCGCGCACCTTGCCAACCTGGGGTTCGAGGTCACAGACCACGGCGCCCATGTCCTGGACAAAGAGGACGACTACCCCGGATTCTGCATCGAGGCCGCCCAAGCGGTGATCGACGACCCGGGCTCGCTGGGCATCGTCATCGGCGGCTCGGGCAACGGCGAGCAGATCGCCGCGAACAAGGTTCCCGGCATCCGCGCGGCCCTGGCCTGGAACGTGGAGATCGCCCACCTCGCCCGCCAGCACAATGACGCCAATGTCTTGTCGCTGGGAGCCCGCGCTGTCACGCAAGACGAGACCTTCGCCATCGTCCAGGCTTTCTTGGACGAGCCCTTTACGGGGGCGGCGCGCCACAGCCGAAGGATCGCCGCCATCACAGCGTACGAGCAGGCCAGGGGCTAGGAATACAGCTGAGGTTCGTCCGCTGCGGGGGGCCCGTCCGCGGGGCGAGGTCGGCCAGGCACGCCGACGATCACGCTGCCAGCTGGCCCGTCCTTGATGACGACAGCGTTCGCGCCAATCTGCGTGTCGTGGCCGATGACCAGGGGGCCCAGCACTTTCGCACCGGCCCCGACGGTCACGCGGTCGCCCAGGGTGGGGTGCCGCTTGCCACGCGACATCGAGCGTCCGCCCAGCGTGACGCCCTGGAAGAGGGTGACATCGTCGCCCACCTCGGCGGTCTCGCCGATCACCACGCCCATCCCGTGATCGATAAACAAGCGCCGCCCGAGCCGCGCGCCCGGATGGATCTCAACTCCCGTCATCGTGCGCGCAAACTGGGAGATCAGGCGCGCTGACAATCGCAGCGAACGATGACGCCACATGCGGTGGGTGACGCGGTGCACCCACACGGCGTGGAGGCCTGGGTAAGCGAGGGCCACCTCCAGGCGGGAGCGCGCGGCTGGGTCGCGCTCGCGGGCGGCGTCGAGGTCCTCTTTCAGCTCGGCCCACAGGCGTGACCAGGGAGGATGGGGGTGCATCATGGTGAGAATGGTCCTTAGCAGTCGTGGTAGAGAGCGGATGACAGGTCGCGTTCGCCGCAGGAGGGGACGATGACGACGATCATCTTCCCAGCGGAGTCTGGCCTTTGGGCGATGGTACAGGCGGCGGCGAGTGCGGCGCCGGCGGAGAGGCCGACGAGCAGGCCTTCGCGTCGGGCGGCCGCGCGGGCGGTGTCGATGGCGAGGTCTTCGGGGACGGAAATGACCTCGTCGAGGATGGCGCGGTCGAGGTTGTCGGGGAGGAAGTTGGGGCCGATCCCTTCGATCCCGTGGGGGGCTGGAGTGCCTCCGGTCAAGATAGGGGATTCGGCGGGCTGAACAGCGCAGATGCGGATGTCGGGGTTGCGGGCCTTGAGCGCCTGGCCGACACCGGTGATGGTGCCGCCAGTCCCGACGCCAGCGACGAGGATGTCGACCGCGCCGTCGGTGTCGCGCCAGATCTCGTCGGCGGTGGTCTCGCGGTGAATCTGGGGGTTGGCGGGATTGGAGAACTGGCTCGCGAGGATGGCATGAGGGCGCGTGGCGGCGATCTCTTCGGCGGCAGCGACAGCTCCGGCCATGCCGTCTTCCCCAGGGGTGAGGACCAGTTCGGCGCCAAGGGCCAGGGGGAGGACGCGGCGTTCTTGGGAGGCGGATTCCGGGAGGGTGAGCACCACGTGGTATCCGCGCACCGCGCCGACCCAGGCGAGGGCGATCCCGGTGTTTCCGCTGGTCGCCTCGACAATGGTGCCGCCGGGCTTGAGCTGGCCTGACCGCTGCGCCGCGTCAACAATCGCGACTCCGACCCGGTCCTTCACCGAGTTGGCGGGGTTGAAGAACTCCAGTTTGGCGACGACCTGGGCGCCCGGGGCCGCGGCCTCCGCCAGCCGGTTTATCCGCACGAGCGGAGTCCCACCCACCAGGTGGGTAGCATCCGGTGCAATGGCCGCCACAGCGGTCCTCCTCCCCAGGCGTAGCACGCCAACACAACGAATCGAACCCTACGGGACCCTCCCCACCCACGGCAACAGCGAGCCTCTGGCCCTTCCTCCTTTCCCCGACTGCACTCCCTCAAAGCGGACCCTGCACATCCTCCGCCGATCAATCCGCGACGACGGCTCGTTGCAGAGCCGCAAACTTTGACCCATGGCTCACCCACGTGGTGACGAGACACCACGCCTGACCCGGCAGCCTAGTCTGTCGACGACTCGGCGTCTGGTCAGTGTGGGCGGGCCACGAACGATGAACCTCCGCAGCGATAGACTCTGGCTTGTGGTGCTACCAGTGGACCAAGACCGGTTGCGTACCGTGTGTGAGCGCTATGGGGTTGCGCGTCTTGACGTGTTTGGCTCGGTGGCTAGGGGTACAGCGGGTTCCGACAGCGATATTGACCTGCTCTACACGCTTGCTCCTGACGCGCTGCTCGGATGGGAGATCGAGGATCTGGAGGCTGAGCTGGGAGAGATACTGGGACGACCGGTCGATCTTGTCGCTCGCCGGTCGCTCAACGCGTTGATCCGCGCCGACGTTCTTCAGGAGGCGCAGCTGCTCCATGAAGTCGCGTGAACTCCTACTGCTCGCCGAGATGATCGACGCCGCCGACCAGGCCCAAGCGCTGGTGGCGGGGTGGGACGTTGAAGCCATCGGCGGCGATCGGCAGCGACACGACGCGCTCCTGTGGAACTTCACGGTGCTGGGTGAGGCCGCCGCGCAACTGCCGCAGGCATTCAGAGCCGCGCATCCCGACGTCGACTGGGCGCGGCCGGTCGCTCTCCGCAATCGAATTGTGCACGGCTACTGGGGTGTCGATCTCGGAATCCTGCGCGCAACCGCAATCAAGGACCTACCCGGCTTCGCTTCTCAGCTTCGATACGTTCTCGACCAGCTCCGACCGGTTGCGGAGCCGTCCACTGCGGCGGAGGAGGAGCCGGACCGGAGGTAGTGCGCGGACCCCCGCACCCGGGAATGGGCCAGGCGAGCGGGAAACGGTGTGACAGCGTGCGCAAACCGGCCCCGCCGGACTCTCTCTGGCATCGCTGGGAGAGAAATTGCTGATCGCCAGGCGTGGCCCCGGCGGATTCCGGGCGACGCGTGGGAAACTGGTCGGGCAGGTGCGCCAACTGAGCGTGGACGCTAGGTGGAGCAACGAGAGAGGAATCCAGCCGTGAGAGGACGATCGCGCATGGCCCGCGCGTGGGGTCCTCCGCTGGCAGTTGGGTTGTCCCTCATCATCGCCGGTGGAGGCTTCTTCGCCGTGCTCGGCAAGCGGCCCATCCCCACCGCGACGCAGGCCGCAACGTCGGCCCGTGCAACCGAGGCCGCGCGTGGGGCCCTCGACGTTGACGTGGCACGGGGAGCCACGCGTGCAGATCCTGCGCACGATGACGACACCTCGCTCAGCACGCCCGTCACCACCCCCGACGCGACCTTCGACCCGACGGCGCCTTTGTCCGGAGGGGTCCTCTTCGACGCCGCAGACCCGTTCGCGGACTCAGACCTCCACCCGTTCTCCACTCTGGAGACGGGAGAGGCCAGCCCACCAGAACCTGACGATCCACCCACGCTCGCCGCGCCAGAGGAGGATCTCGATCTCGCCCCTGCGGCCACGCACGAACCGCTTGAGGCAACGTCACCGGGCGACGAGGACCCACTGCCGGAACCTGAACCTGCGGTGACGTTGGCGGATGCGGAGGTTTCGCCATCGTCCGCACGGGGGAAGGTGAACTGCTCAAAGGCGAAGTGCGTCGCCTTGACCTTTGATGATGGGCCGTCGCCTAACACGAAAGCGGTGCTGAAGGTGCTCGCCGACCGCGATATCAAGGCGACGTTCTTTGTCCTCGGGTCGCGGGTTCAGGCGTACCCGAAGATCATCAAGAGGATCGCGGAGGCGGGCCACGTCATCGGCAACCACTCGTGGAGCCACTCGATCCTGACGCGCATGTCGGCAAAGCAGATCACCCGCGAGATCGCCAGGACGTCGAAGGCGGTGAAGAAGGCGGTGGGCGTGGAGCCGACGCTCGTCCGTCCTCCCTACGGGATCTACAACGAGCGAGTCTCCAAGCTCGCGGACGCTCCGATCATTCTGTGGGATGTTGACACGCGTGACTGGGAGACCAAGTCCCGCAAGACCGTGCTCTCCCACGTGAAGCACGAGGTCAGCCCGGGGTCAATCATCCTGATGCATGACCCAAAGAAGCGCAGCGTGAAGTTCGCGGCAAGTGTCATCGACTATCTGCAAAAGAAGGGGTACGTCTTCGTCACGGTGCCGGAACTCCTGGGAAAGGCCAAGTCAGGCAAGGTCTACCGCAGCGGCTGAGCCTTCGTCACCCCGCGAGGAAAGCGGTGGCCTTCTCTCCCCAGACCTCACTGTGGATGATCCGACCGGCGAACGCTTCTCGGACGAATCGCAGCGGCCACGTCCGCTGGACTGACATCGCTGCATCCGAGTGTTGAGGCAGGAAAAGCGCCTCCTCGGGCAGCGAGATGACCTCTCGGCGGAACTCGATGGCCTCGATCGCGCGGTTGAGGCGAGGCCAGAATTCCTCCCAGGGACCGGGGAACTCGTAGCGGAAGGTGGCCGAGGCATCCTCCTCGCCCAGCGCCATCTCGAGACAGGCGGGGCTCTTGCCTCCTGCGGGAGCATCGGCGCGCGAAGCCGCCATCATCCACACCGTGGGCGGCCCGTCGGAAGGATCCAGCGGTGTGCCGAGCCCCACACACATTCTGTCCAGTCCGCTGACCTCGGCCAACAGGTCGAATGAGGCCGCGCGTCCGGCTGACTCGGCCCGAGCACGCAGCGCCGGCACCAGGGAAGGGGCAACGGCGGCAAGGCTGGACAAGCTGGCTGCCCTCCCCGGAAGCAACAGCCGCGCCGCCTCGTCCCCAGCAGCAGCCGACAGCGTGGGATCCAGGTCGCGAACCCGCTCGCGCGAGGTCTCATGGAGGCCACGCAACAGCGCGGCGATCGCGTCCGTCATCGGCCGCAAACGTCTCCCAAGGCGGGAAAGCGTGTACTGGCTGCCGTCTACCAGGCCGAGTGTGGTCTCATACTCACCGGTGACCAGCGACGAGACGAACGCCAAGGGGATGCGTCGCGCGAGGACACTGGGCGGGCGGAAAAGCACCGCGTCGTCAAGAATCGCGATGTCGCCGCGGGCCGAGGCGGCGAATGAACCCTCCTTGACCTGAACAAACCCCTCTGCCTGCTGGCGGATCGTGCCGGTCGCGAACAGTGCGCGCGCGACCTTGGCGTTGTAGGCCGCAAGCAGCGCGTCGAAGAATGCCTGACCGGGCTGGCCGAGCCGGTCAATCGAGACCACGCCCCGCGCGCTGGCCAGCGTCACGAGGTAGTCAGCCCAGGTCAGAGAGGTGATATCTGAGTAGGGGAGTTCCCAGGCGTCGAGTGGCGTGGAGCCGACCAGGGACTCAGCCTCGACGCGCAGGGTGACGGCGCCCGATCCCCAGTGCGCGGTGACCCGGGCCTGGTACGACATCGCTAGAGCTGATTTCCGCAGGAGCCGCAGAAGCGGGTGCCCGGCGGGTTTTGGGCCCCGCAGCTGCCGCACAACCCCGAAGGTGGAGGGGCAGCGGCGGGCGGCGCCTCCATGGGATTGCCGCAGTTGTTGCAGAAGCGCACGGCCTGGGCGTTGGCAGCGCCGCAGCGTGTGCACTCGTTGAGCGCCAGCGAGGCGCCGCAGTTGTTGCAGAACTTGCCGGACCCGGCGGGCTTGCCGCAGGAGGGGCAGGCTGTCGTCTTCGACTCGATGCGACCCTCCCAGACGGTCGCGCTGTCGGCAGCCTCGGTGATGTTGCGCTGCATGGCCTTTGCGTGAGCCTGGGCGACGAAGACCTCCTGGCGTGGGGCGCAGGCGACGCACAGCCCCGCGTCCTCGTTGAAGCAGGCGTCGCAGGCGTACTTCGCGCAGTTGTGGCAGCGGTGGAAGTGCTGCATGGCCTCGTTCTGGGCGCGGCCAAAGGCCTGCTCATGCTCCTTGCGCCACTCGGGCGACTGCCCCTCGAAGCGCTCGGAGATGACCGACCCGCTGCGCTCGGCCGCCCATCCCAGGTTCGCCGCGCGCCCGCCGAGGAACGACCCGGCGATGGAGGCGCCCTGCGACATCCCGCGCAGGAACCCACGTTTGGTGTGGGTCGTCGACTCGATGAAGCTCGAGCGATATCCGTCGTTGCAGTGGTCGCAGAAGAACGTGAACTCGAACCCAGCCTCGGTCGAGTTGTCCTGGTAGTTGCGCGTAAATGCGTGGAGCATCGGTCATCTCCTCTTGAGTCGGTGCCCGCAGGAGCGGCAGGCGGACAGGGTGAAGAACACCGGCAACCCGCACCGCCGGGACTGGCACGGTACGGTCAGCGATCCACGACAGTGGTCGCAGGTGGGGTTGCCAACAAAGGTGGGTTGCCCGCAGTGCGGGCAGGCAAGGTGGGCGGGCCCTCCGCAGCCCGAGCACAACGCGTCGGACTCCTCAATGGTCCGCATGCAGTCCGGGCAGTGTGCCCCAAACGGCGTGGATGACGAGCATCCCGGACAGAAGCGCGAGTCGCGCTCAATCATCCGCCCGCAGTGGCGGCAAGGCTGACGATACGTGGCCATGGGGCTCCTTTCCCACCTGGCGAGCACCTTACCAGCGCCCGCAGACACACGCGCACGATGACGGACCTCGCGATGGTTCTGGACGCTGCGGTCACGCTCTCCTCCCCCGCGCCGAGCAAGTGGAAACCCGACAACTAAGCGGAGTGACAGCGCTCTTGATTGTCGGGATTCCACTTGCTCGCGGAGGTGGGGGGCTTCAGGTGCGGGGGGTCAGGGCTGCTCCCGAGAGGATCGGTCGCTGTGTCTATTTGACTTGGAGCCCCATGGTGAACATCTCCCTGTTCTTGCCCAGCCAGAACGTCAGCTCGTGATACTTGGCGGTCTTGATCTTCGAGCCGCTGACGATGAGCTTGACGGTGCCGTTCTTCTTGAGCTTGGCCTTGGCGACGACCTTCGAGCCGAGCTTGACCTTGGCCGTGCCCTTGCAGCCCTTCGGGGTGACCAGCGTGAAGGAGATCGTTTTGCCCTTCTTGGCGGTGAAGTCGTCGACCGGGTTGCCCTTGAGGCCGGTGGTCTTCGTGATGTAGTCCAGTGAGCAGGACGTAGTCGCCTTCTGGTCGACCGGTGGCACGGCCGCGGCGGGGCTGACGAGCAGGGTGCTACCAACAAGCGCAGCACCAAGGACGATGGCGAGGGTTCTCCGGGTGGACACAAAGCCTCCTGACGGGGTTGTGGCGAGCGTTTACCGGCCCGATCCTACGGCACTGCCCCGTCGACAGCGCGGGTCAGTGCCGTGCCAGCGCGTGTCGGCGCCGTGCCAGTGCCGTGTCAGCGCATGCCAGTGCCGTGTCAGCGCACCCCAGCCCCGGGCAGAAGTCACAAACCCAGAAGCAAAAGTCGCAAACCCAGGTTTGCGCCCTGGTCACCGTTTCCGTCACCTCTGTGACCAGCATGAACACTCGACGACAAAGAGAGGGTTCGCTCGACGACCTGGGTTTGTGACTTCTGCTTGATTGTGCATATAAGTCGGGAGGGTCCTCCGGAGAGGGTTCGTCGCAGCAGTCGGCGGTGGCAGTCTTGCCGCTGCCCCTCCAACCCTCGTCGAGACAGCGTATGCCCCATCGAAAGCGCAGCGACAGGACCGTGGCGGCCTGCCGAGTGGTCGCGGGCTCGGCCGGGCCGCTCTGGTCGGGATGGCGGGATTTGAACCCACGACCCCCTGCTCCCAAAGCAGGTGCGCTACCAAGCTGCGCCACATCCCGGACGGTGTCGTGAGGAGTGTAGCGAGTCGGGCGGAGAAGTGGCGACGAACGAGGCGATGGGTCGGGGACGCTAAGATGGGCAATCGCCGAGTTGGTGACGGCGCGCGAGCGTAGCTCAATGGTAGAGCCCCAGCCTTCCAAGCTGGCCACGCGGGTTCGATTCCCGTCGCTCGCTCCAGGGGAAACGGGAGGTGAGCTGCGGGGATGCAGAATCTGGAAGATACCGCAGTGGACACGAATTGACGCAAATTGGCTGTTTTCGGCTGGGATGAGCTGCACAATAGCGGTAGGCTGGAGGGTATAAGCTGGGGGTAAAACGGAGAGGAACGTGGTGATCAGGCATGACGCGCTCTGGTGGTCAGTCGGCGGGGCGTCGCTCGTTTGGATACATTCGCCCACTCTCCTCGGGGCGGTTTCAGGCCTCGTATCAAGGGCCGGATGGCCAACGCAGGCTTGCTGACCTGCCGTTTGAGACTCGCAAGGCCGCTGACGACTGGCTGTCTGAGCAGAGGATCGCCATCGATGCGGGGACGTGGAGGTCTCCGGATCGTGCCGATGAGCCGTTTGGCGACTATGCGGTGCGGTGGCTTGGGAGTAGGACTGACCTGAAGGCCTCGACCGTCTCGTTGTACAAGAGGCTGCTGTCTTGCCACCTCTTGCCAACGTTGGCCGATGTGGTGCTCAAAGACTTCACCCCGGAGATCATCGGCTCGTGGCAGGCACACCTGGAGGGGACGACCGGGGCGACGGCCCGAGCGCAGGCCTACCGGTTGGCGCGAACGATCTTCAACGCTGCGGTGGGTGAGGGTGTGATCAAGGTCAACCCTTGTGTTGTGGTCGGAGGTGGTGTGACCTCGGCTCGGTCAAGGACACCGGCCACGGTCGGCGAGGTTGAGGTGATCGCTGAGGCGATGCCTGACAGGTACCGGTTCTTGATCCGCATGGCCGCATGGTCAGGTTTGTCGCGCGGAGAGCTTTTCGATTTGCGGCGTGGGAGCTTCCTGGCTCTTGGTGGCTCTGCCGTGGTGACGGTTAGCAGTGTGGCGGTGAGCGTGGATGACACCTACGTTGTGGACAGGCCCACGAGCGTGGTGGGAAGCCGCACCGTCCACCTTCCCAAGCACCTGATCGAACCCCTGGAAGAGCACCTGGCAGAGTTCGTTGGCAAGGACGATGACGCGCTTGTCTTTTGCACCCGAACCGGGAAACGAGTGACCAGTTCCCACCTGAGCAAGGTATTCGCCCAGGCTGCCCGCCAGGCCGGGCGCGGAGACCTACGTTTCCGAGACCTGCGTGACACAGGGGCAAGCCTGGCGGCACGGGGCGGCGCGACGACCGAGGAGCTCATGAACCGACTAGGGCACACCAGCTCACGTGCAGCCAGGGCCTACCGCCGCAGTGTTGATCAACGTGACAAAGCGATCGCAGAGACGCTGGATGCGGCGTACCTCGCTGGGAGAGACACCAGCGACGCTCCAAACCAACCTGGAGACCAACCGTGACCCGGGCGCTGGGCTATCAGGTGGGCTGGGCGTTTCTCGCGCGGCGTGATTCTTTGAGAATCGGTCACGCCGGGAGAGGGGTGGCCATCTGCAAAACGCTGGCTGTTGGTCGGTGATCACCGACTCGGAGCATTGAAGGAGGAGCGCTGTGACTGGGAGGAACACGAACGGCGATGGGGCGCCGGGACGACGTAGTTTCGGTCAGATCCGCAGGCTTCGGTCCGGGCGGTATCAGGCCTCCTACCCTGGCCCTGATGGCTTGCGCAAGCGTGCCGATACGACCTTCACCAGAGCCGAGGCGGCAGAGAGCTGGCTGGCCAGGCAAAGGGCAAGCATTGAGGCAGGGACGTGGAGGTCTCCTGACCGAGCTGCCGAGTCCTTCGGTGATTATGCGACGCGTTGGCTTTCGACCAGGACGGACCTCAAGCAGTCAACGGCGGTCCTCTACCAGGGGCTGCTGCGTCGCCACCTCCTGCCGACGTTGGGAGAGATGTGCCTGAAGGACATCACGCCGACGATCATCCGTATTTGGCAGACCCACCTGGCGAGGACCACAGGGCCGACCGCCCGCGCCCAGTCCTACCGCCTGGTACGCACCATCCTCAACGACGCCATCCGTGACGAAGCCATCGTCGCAAACCCCTGCACCATTCGGGGTGGTGGAACCACCCACCACCGCGAAAGGACACCAGCGACCATTGACGAGGTTGCCGGGATCGCCAACGCGGTGCTGCCACGCTACCACTTCCTGATCCACCTGGCAGCCTGGTCGGGTCTTCGCAGAGGTGAACTGTTCGACCTGCGCCGAGGAAGCTTCGAGTTTCAAGGCGACCGCGTCCTGGTGACCATCACCAGTGCGGCGGTGGCCATCAACAACAAGTACGTCGTCGGGACAACCAAAAGCACCGCAAGCAGACGCACCATCCACCTTCCATCCCACCTGGTCGAACCTTTGAAGAAGCACCTGGCCGAGTTCGTTGACGAAGACGATGACGCGCTGGTCTTCACAACCCGACATGGCACCCGAGTGGCAAGCTCCAACCTCTCCCAGATGCTGCATCGCGCCGCACGGCATGTCGGCCGGGACGACCTGCGGTTCCACGACCTTCGCCACACCGGGGCAACCATCACCGCCCAAGCCGGTGCCACCGCCAAGGAGCTGATGAACCGTCTAGGCCACTCCAGCCCACGCGCCGCCCTGATCTACCAGCACGCCGCAGAGGACCGAGACTGGGCCATCGCCGAGGCCTTGGGAGAGGCGGCTGCTGCTGCCAAGAACACCGGAAGCATCCCACTCCAAAGGAAGTAGGACCGGTCGAGTCACTGGGAGGCCGGGGCGGCGAGCCCTGCGGCGACTCTCGATTTGACAGTGAGGGTAAAGTGCGTGACGGACGGAGGACAGGCCACCGTTCAACGGAGAACACGTCGCCGCACGAAAGGACACATCGTCGTGAACACTCGCAAAGCACTGGCCATGGTATTGGGGTTCGCACTGGTCGCTTCCATGATGCCTGCTAGCGCATCAGTGACCGCCAGCTCGGGGAACATCATCGATATGGCGGATAACAATCCGCCGGCGAGCGGAATCGGGTGGACCTACTCGAGCTCCACAGGGGTCTACACGATCTCGGGGGACAACGTTAGGGTCCAGGGGCACGCCTTGAGAACCATCTCAAGGCGTCTGGTCGTGGTGGGACGACCCAGGACCATCGTTCTGACGGACGTGAGCTTCACCACGGATTCAGGCCCCGCGTTGGATCTGCAGAGGCTGGCGGGTGCAGCTGCGGTTGTGACACTGGTGCTGGAAGGATGGAACTATCTGAACACAGTTAGTGAGACCAGCGCGGCTATCCGCACCACGGATGGAGAACTGACTATCACCGGCAGCGGCGGTCTCGTGGTCCGTGCGGGTCGGCTTGGCGCAGGTATTGGTGGCGACGGTGGGGTCGCGGGCAGTGCAGGCATCACACCCGCTGGTAGAGGGGACGGAGGAGCCGGAGGGTCTGGAGGGTCTGGGGGGTCCGGAGGTGTGGTGAAGGTTTTGGGTGTGTACGTCGGCTCATTTGGCGACTACGGTGCGGGCATCGGCGGAGGCGCCGGCGGCGATGGGGGGAATGGAGCCCAGGGCAATGGTTCGACGACCCCCGGCACCAACTACGGAGGTGGTGCGTACGATGGTGGCCCCGGTGGCCCCGGTGGCCCTGGTGGCGATGGTGCCAGCATCGAAGTGACGGGAGGAATCGTCCGGGCGACAAGCGGTCGTGGGGTTGGGATCGGAGGAGGCTCCGGAGGTTTGGGTGGTGACGGAGGAATGGGTGGCGCGGGGTTCAACAGGAATGACATATCGTGTTCGTATGGTGGCAGGGGCGGCGATGGTGGCAGGGGCGGTATTGGAGGGGACACAGGCACTCTGACCGTTGACGGTGGCGGCCAGGTCGAGCCATTCGAGTATCAAGGGGGTGGTCTAAGCTATGGGATCGGCGGGGATCGCGGCGGCAATGGTGGATCAGGCGGCCATGGCGGGACTGGTGGCAGTGGCAAAAGCAACAGCGGCAGCAGATTCTATTGCAGGGGCGGCGTCGGCGGCAATGGTGGGCCGGGTGAGAGAGGCGGTGGAAACGGCTCGATCAATGTGACCGATGGGGAAATCACCGTTGTTCGCGAGTATTACGCGGCCATTGGCGGTGGACAGGCTGGGACAGGGGGTGCCGCAGGGTTGGGAGGCGACGGAGGATCAGCCGCAGGGCAAGCCCCGCCGGCGAATCGTCGCGGCAGCGACGGCGCTGTTGGGGCCAATGGTACCTTGGGGTCTGCGCCTGATACGGTCTTCAGGGCGAAGTATGGATACACGTATTGGACAAACGCAATACCCATTGACCCCCGAGGGCCGGGCACAACTTACCGGGACGACGGGGTCATGACGACTGGAACTCAGTTTCGAAACAATCCCGCCTACCGGTTTGTGAGGGTGCATGTGGTGGGTGATCGGGACATGGTGGAGGCTGATGCGGCACGGTTGACGTGGCCTGAGATACAGGGGTATAACATTTCGCAGGATGCGATCCGGGTTGATCTTGATCTGATGGAAAAGGGTGCCGTGTATGGCAGCACCATTGATTGGACGTCCAGCGATCCAACCATTATCAGTTCTGATGGAAAGGTGAGTCCTCCGGATTACAGCGGCGTGGCGGTGACTTTGACGGCGACGGTCACACAGGGGGTCGCTTCGACCACGGTGTCTATTCCGGTGGTGGTCCAGGGTACGTGGACGAGTGTCGTCACTCAGACTCCGGGCTATGACGCGTGGTATGGTGATGGTTCGGCTGGAGAGTTCTTTATCGAGGATGCGGCACAGTTGGCCTGGTTGGCCAAGCTGGTCAACGAGGGGAATAGTTTCGCGGGAAAGAAGGTGTTGTTGAGACCGAAGGTTTCCGGTGCGCCGATCGGTGCGGGTGAGATGCCGTGGCTGCCCATTGGGACGCAGGCTCGTCCGTTTATGGGGGTCTTTGATGGCCAGGAGACCATCGTCAACTTGAGGTTTGGGTCCGCGCCCCCGGTGAGCGTCGGGTCAAACCTGGGCTTGTTCGGTGTGGTCGGTGAGACGGGACAGGTCCTGAACGTCGGCGTCATGAGGCTGACCGTCGATGACGGCGATGGGGCGGGAGGCATCGCTGGCACCAACGCGGGCCTGATCGCCAACTCTTATGTGTCGGTGGCGAGGTTCACCGGTTCTCGATGCGGAGGTCTGGTGGGGGACAACCGTGGCACGATCGAGAACAGCTACGTCGTGGGTGAGGTGACTGGCGATGGCTCCACGGGTGTCGTGGGGGTCAACAGCGGCGTGGTCGTGAATGCTTTCCACGCATCCGGCGAGGGTGCTGCGGTCACGGCCTACGGCGGTGGAGAGTTGGCGGACGCGGCGGCCCTGGTGGACGCACTCAACGGCTACATCGCGTCAAACGGCAAGACGGGCTTCCGAGGCTGGAAGCTTGACAGCCATGCTATCTATCCCTTCCCAGTGTTCGGGAACTTCGACTTCTCCGCGTATCGGACCTTCGAGGCTGATTCCCATAAGGTGAGGGTGTGGACCACGGGACTGACCGTTTTGGAAGATGCCACGGTCAGCATCGTCAACTCGGACGGGACCCTGGCTGAGTCGGCCGCAACGGACATGTACGGGATCGCACGGCTTCAGGTGGAGGGTTTGGAGAAGATCCGTGTGGAAGCGGCGGGTTATCTGACCGTCGAAGCACGCTACGACCTGTCGACATCCACGGTCAGGGACATCTTCTTGGAGGCCGACGGTAGCGGTGGTAAGCCGTATGTCACGATGCTCATGAACACGGCCACCGGCTTGGATATTCGCCGGTCTGTGCCTACTTCCTTTATGACTCAAAACGGCGACATGATCGACCTGGAGGCCTCGGGCCTGTGGAAGGGCGCTCCCGTCGGCTCCTACGTTCTGTTCCAGGAGGACGGCATGTCGATCAGCAGTGATGAGTCCGGGTTCTTCAGTTTTGCCCCCGGCTTGGTGTTCGAGGCGGGCAAGCCCGTGTGGCTGAGGATGGAGTCGGGGAGCCTCACTTCTGATCCGGTGCGGGTGGGTGTTAATATTGTCCCCAACTACCCACCCTCGGAAATGGATCAGGCGCTGGATGCGTTGACGGGTCTGCCGGGCTTTTCCCCGACGGTGGAAATGGCAGGGGAGACGACGGGTGGTTCCAGTAGCCTTTTCCCCAAAGACCTGCTGCTCCCGGTGTCGATGATGGCCACGTTTATTGGCAGGAGGTCTGGGCATCCGGACGGTGCCCTTCTTATTCGGGGAATCATTGGCAAGAGCGGCAAGTACATGCTTTACGGTCCCGACGACACGTTCAAAGACGAGTACGGGGTGAAAGCTGTGAAGTATGGTCACTATGTCCCGGAATACGACGAGTTGTGGAAGGAGTTCAAGGGTATATTCGAGGATGCCAGAAAGTACCTGGGTCAGCCTGGCTCCATGGACCTATTATCGAGGAAGTACGATCCTTTCCAGAAGGACTTCGAGTTGATCCCGGGAATCGTCGACGGGAGGCTTGAGGCGATCGGCTACTTCGAATCCATATTTGACACCAAGGGTTTGCAGCTGACCACCACGGGCGGGCTCATCATGAAGTGCGGGGCGACGGGGAAGATGACCTGGCGATTCACGGCCGGGTTTGTCCCGGTGTACCTCGAGCTTGGCGGCGGGTTGAGTCTCTACGGGGATCTTGGCATGAAGGTTGGGTTGGGACTGGAGGGTGTGACGTACGGCGCGGACGCGACGCTGGGGATTTACCCCGGGGTGTATGCCAGGGCCGGAGCGGGCATCCCGGGCGTGCTCTATCTTGGTGTACGCGGAGACCTGGGGGTCAGCATGGAAGTCAAAGGGTCAGTGGCCGGCGATGCGTACCATGTCGGGGCCCGACTGGGCACCAGGGGCAGTTTCACTGCTGCTGGTCGCGTGGAATTCGGATCGTTGTTCTGGGAAATGTCGTGGGAGTTCGCCCGGTACACCAAAACACTGTGGGACACTTACGACCCCAAGAATGCGGCGATGATGCCATCAGCGTTTGATTCTGGCGGGGCAGGTGGCGGTGATGGAGGGGTGGTGGCCTATCGAGGGTTGAGGTTAGCGTCACGGGACTACGCGCAGAACACTACCGCGTGGAACATCGGGGCTAGCCCGGGAGGCAGGGCAGGCCCGCTTCGGGCCTTGGGCTCTGACCGCGTGTTGCAGAGTTCGGTGTTGCCGAGGATGGTCCCTCAACTGGTCAGGGCTGGTGATACGACCATGATGGTGTTCTTGGCCGACGATGGGACCGTTTCGACGGGCGACCATCTCCAGCTGATGTACTCCGTCCTTGAGGACGACCAGTGGAGTGTTCCCTCGCGCGTGTGGGATACCTCAACCTCAGATTTCACAGGCAGACCACTGGCGGTGGGCGATGACGTGTACCTCGTGTGGCAAAAGGTCCGGGTCCCGTTGGCTGGGGCAGATGGCCAGACCCCTGGCGGAACACAGATCACTACCGGTGGTGGGGAGCCGGGCGAGCCTGTCATTACCACCGACCCGGCCGGCGAGGCCTTGATGGACAAAGCCTTGACGAACATCGACATCGCTTTCGCCAAGTGGGATGCCAACGTCGGCGGGTTTGTGAACCAAAAGTTCTTGACCAACTCCGAGGCCTTCAAGCTGAATCCGGTCCTCGCAGCAGACGGCAGCAAGGTCACCGCAGCCTGGGTGGAGGTCGTCGACGGAGACCCCCTGGGCAGGGATTCCCTCAACGGTTCTGTTCCCGGCTCGTACAAGGTTGTCGGCCGAACACTTTCCGACGGCACCTGGGGCAGCCCGGAAGACCTGCTGGTGACCGACCACTACGTCACTGACCTGGAAGCCGGATACTCAGGCGGTCAACTGGAGTTGGCATACGGCACCATGGGTGACGAGGACACTCCGGACATGTGGTTCCGTCGCGGCGGGATCAACGTGCCGATCTCTCACACCCAACCTCAGGTTGGGTTGACCTTTGCCGACGGCAGCTTCTATTGGCAAGAAGACGGTACCCTCTACCGGTTCGATACCCGCACAAACACCACCGAGGTCATCGACGCAGGGGATGCCTCTATTTCCTCGTCGTTTGTCATCGTCAACAACGGCACCAAGAAGGCGATCGTGTGGGTGGAACCCAACGAGGCCGCCCAACAGGACCCGGACGCAGATCTGACCCTGATCAAGGCCTCCATCCTGACCGATGGGGCGTATGGCAAGCCGGTGACTCTTGCGAGCATCGCTGAGGAGGTGGCGAACTTCCATGTGGCGCTGACCCGTGAGGGCGTCTGGCAGCTGGTGATGAACACCCTGAGCATTGATGAAGCAGGCAACGGCGTGCATTCGCTGCGCTACCAGGAGGTTATGCCGACTACCGAGGCCAGCCTGGAGTATGTGTACGCCGACCCGACAGAGATCTCCGGAACATTCCAGCGGGTGAACCTGGTGGTGACCAACACCGGTGAGACCACGATCCGCGAACTGGGCGTCCAGGTGACCGGCGGCCCCAGCGTCCCGGTCGCAGTCAACTTGGCACCCGGGGCCACCGACGTGCTGATCAGGAACGTGGACCTGCGTCAACTGCCGCCAAGCGGAAAACTACTCGCGACCATCTCGGCCGGAGGGAAGGCCTCCAGCTTCGAGATCACCTTGGGTCTGGTCGACGTGGCCATCGAGGCCGCCCAGCACTCACTAGACGGCAAACCGTTCGTGACGGTCACGGTGTCCAACACCTCACGCATCCCGGCTGACACGACGGTCTCGGTCTACGAGGTCTCCGACCAGCGAGACGCCGACGGCAACGTCACGATCCTTGATGACCAGCCGTTGGATGTGCAGACCATCACGGTTGATAATCAGAACCCCGTCATGTTGTCCTACGACCCGGACCAGCTCAAACCCGGCGTCGAGACACTGTTCATCAAGGCAACAACCGTTCAGCCAGATATGAACGAATTCGACAATGAAGCGATGGTCCCCGTGTTCAGGCAGAGCCCGCAGCAGGCCCCTGGTGAGCCTGCTCCCAACGCCGAGTTCACCTGGGTCGCAGCAACCGGTGTCCAAATCGTCGAGGAATACGTGGTGGTCTCCGACCAAGAGGGAACCCAGCTCACGGCAACAGTTTCTCCCGCAAACGCTTCCAACACCCAGGTCACCTGGGAGTCGTCCGACCCGGCGGTGGTCCACATCGACAAGAACGGCAACCTGACAGCAGTCAGCCCCGGGAAGGCCACGATCACCGTCACCACTAAGGACGGCGGGCACTCCGATTCTGTCGAGGTGACTGCGAAGGCGAGTAGCTACACGCTGAGTGTGGAATCGTCATCGGACACAGTCGGTGGTCACGTCACGGTCAACGGACAGCGGCCCACCGATTCGAGCGTGACGGTCAAGGGCGGGACCCAGGTGACCGTGCGGGCTGTGACCTATCCCGGCTACGACTTCGTCACCTGGGAAGCCACGGGTCTCGACATTGCGGCTGGTGCTGCCCGGTCTCGTACGCTGACGTTCGTTATGCCGGACCAGGACGTCACGCTCAAACCGGTGTTCCAGTTCCGTGAGGCCGCCCCTGTTCTACAGTCAATTTCGGTTACTCCTCCCACCAAGACCAGGTACCACGTCGGTGAGAAGCTGGACCTGACCGGAGTCCAAGTGGTCGCCAACTACGACATTAGTCAAGGTGTGACAGTTCCTGGAGTCACCTACGCTCCGGAGGATGGGACCGTCCTGACGGGCGACATGACCAAGGTGACCGCCTCGTTCACCGACGGCCACATCACCAAGACTGCGACGTTCGCGCTGCAGGTGATTGGCGGTGGCGCCCCGACCGATCCGGGGACCAAGCCCACCGATGACGACCTTGGAAAAAAGCCCTCGCCCGGGCAGCCTCTACCGCCGGTGCTCAAGACGCCGCAAGCAAAGTCTGTGGCGATGGCTATGAACAAGCTGACGATGAAGAAGGGCACGTCCCTTAAAGCCGTGGCCCTTGCCTATCCTTTGTCTCTCAAGGCGAAGCTGACCTGGAAGTCGAGCAAACCGAAGGTCGCCTCAGTCTCCAAGACAGGCGTCATCACAGCCCACAAGCCCGGGAGTGCGACCATCACCGCGACCGCCCCGGGCGGCAAGACCGCCCGCCTGAAGGTCACAGTGGTCACCAAGGCACTCAAGGCCGTCTCAATGCGAGCGGCCCTCAAGGGCTTGAACGCCAAACCGAACAAGACCACCAAGATCACGATCAAACTCAACAAGACCGTGCGCCTATCCGTCCAACCAGTCCTGGAGAAGGCCACCATCAACAAGATGCCAACCTTCACCTCCTCCAAACGCACCGTCGCATCCATCGACCAAACCGGCCTGATCACCGCGAAGAAGAAAGGTACGACCACGGTCAAGGTGAGACTCGCAGGGAAGAAGACCACCGTCACCGTCCGGGTGATCTAGAAGCGCTGCTCCCGGCAACCCTGCGAGGCCCGGCTACCCCCAGCCGCCTCTGGCGCCCCCGGCCGCCGAGCCGCCGACGCCCACCGCACCAGCCAGTTGGAGGTGGCAGACTGCCTGGGTCCGGCGTACTCGCTTGCCACCAAAGGGAGGGCCGAGCCGATTCGCCAGCCGGTGGAGATCGCGTGCCAACGGCCCATCGACCGACGCCGCCACCGCCCCACGATCACGAGCGGAAGACGCGCCAACGTCCGCCCGGCTGTGACAGGCCAGCGCACGGTTTCCCGGACCCGACTCGTGCCCCGACAGTGGTGCGTACGCAAAACCTGGAGGGTAGTGGGCACGTCGAAAGCATGCACGGCCCTCCTCCCGCTCTTGTCCACAGAGAGTGTTGTCCGTGGTGTCAGCGACGCCGGCCTGACTAGCGCCCCCCAGGGAACGGGGCCTTTCCCACGCCCTGTTTCGCTGAGAGCGAACACTAGCCGGAAGAACGGTCGGATTTGTGATCCCCGGAGCGAACGCTTCGCTAGCCTTCAGGCATGGCTGGTGACAGCGGGCGTCTGAGTCGGGCGGGTAGAGCCGCCTTGCGGTGGGTGCCGCGCGTTCTGATGCCTCTTGTCGTCTTGGGATTGGCTGGGGCGGTGTTCTTCTACTCGTATTGGTTCCTCAATGACAAGACCTTGTCGGTCGAGGACCGGCTTGCGGGCGTGGGTGCGGCGGCCGGGGCGACGGCGGCCATTGCCTCTGCGACCGTCGCGCTGATCATCGCCCCCATGCGGCAGCAGAGGAAGGCAGACGACGCGAGGCACCAGCGCGAGCTGAAGTTCCGGGCCGCGGTTCGGGGGCTCAGGGATGAGCTTGACGATGGAGATGTGAAGCGCCAGCTCGATAGCGTGCGGTCCCTTGAGTACTGTCTCGACGACGACAGGCTCACACTGAGGGCCGCGCAGTGGATTGCTCACATCCTTTCCGACTTTGTCTCGCCTTGGTGTGCGCCAAGGCGGGACAGTTGCCCGGTGCCGCAACCGGTCTTGGTAGCGGTGGAGGTGCTGGAGAGACTCGTGCAGAGGAGACCAAGGATCAGCATCGCCGTCTCGAAGAGTGACCGGGAACGTCTGTGTTCTTCTGCGGTAGGGGACTCGCCAAAGGATGAGTCAAGGGCCTTGGGATCGGCGAGGCGGGAGATGGTCGTCTGCGAGTCAGGGAGCTCCATATCGTGGGATTCGAGTCGGTGGGCTCCCAGGAGGAAAGAGCCCCGCCAAGCGAACCAGACCGCTGCCTACACGGCTGACACTGGCGGGAGGCCCGAGCGTGTCAGCTCGAGCGGGGCCGATCTACGCCGTGCTCTTGCCGCCAGCCTTGGTGGTGCCTGAGAAGGGAGAGGGCTAGCTTTGCATACCCCATCAGCGCAGGCATTTCGGGCCCGGGCGAACAGATGGGGAATGGCAGCCCGGTAGTCTTGGACGATGCGTTCAAAGACTGCACGTGTCCTGTTCTCTGCTCTCCTGGTCACCACGCTGGGTGTGGTGGTCGCATCAACGGTGAGCGCGATCCCCAGAGTGTCGCCGACCTCAGGCCCAGCCGACGGGGGGACCGGAGTCAGCGGGGAGCTTCAACTCAGGGTCACCGCAATCGCCGCCCAAGGCGACACGAGGTATTGGTTGGACAAGAACGGCGACATCTGGGCATCCGGACCCAACCAGTATGGCCAGTTGGGTAATGGCACCACCACACGCTCGTCGTGGCCGGCGTTGGTGCAAGCAGCCACAGGGACACTGCCCGGGTTCACCGCCATCGCCGCAGGAGACTGGACGGGGTACGCGTTGGACGGGACCGGCAACGTGTGGGCCTGGGGCCGCGGCGACTCCGGCCGGCTGGGCAACGGCACCACCAGTGGCTCTTCGCGACCAGTCCAAGTGCAGGCCGCCCCGGGAAGAACGCTGCCACCCTTCACCGCCGTCGCCGCAGGCTATGGGTTGGATCGGTACGGTGACATCTGGGCCTGGGGAGACAACTACTACGGCCAGTTGGGCAATGGCACCGGTGGCCCCGGAAGCTACTCGTCGAATCCGGTTCGGGTACAAGCCGCCACTGGGACTCTACCGGTGTTCACCGCCATCGCCGGCGGATACAACACGGGGTACGGATTGGATGTGGACGGCAACGTGTGGGCCTGGGGATACAACAACGTCGGCCAGTTGGGCAACGGCACCACCACCAGCTCGACGAGACCCGTCCGCGTGCAAGCCGCCACAGGGACGACTCTGCCACGTTTCACTGCCATCGCCGCAGTAACCTACGTAGGGTATGCGCTCGACGAGAACGGCAGCGTGTGGGCCTGGGGATGGAACACCTCCGGCCAGTTGGGCAACGGCACCAGTGGCACCACCACCAGCTCGACGAGACCCGTCCGCGTGCAAGCCGCCACAGGGACGACTCTGCCGGTGTTCACTCAGATCGCCGGAGGCAGCGCCACGGGGTACGCGTTGGATGTGGACGGCACCGTCTGGGCCTGGGGAAACAACAACTACGGCCAGTTAGGCATCGGCACCACCACCAACTCGTCGAGACCCGTCCGCGTGCAGGCCGCCACTGGGACGCTGCCGGCGTTCACCGCGATCGCTGGAGGAGAGCAAACGGGGTACGCGTTGGACGAGACTGGCAACGTGTGGGCCTGGGGCGACGACATCTACGGCACGTCGGGCAACGGCACCACAACACACTCGCAACGGGCGGTTTTGGTGTCACCGACGGCCAGTGCTGTAACGTTCGGCGGGGTCCCTGGGACGGACCTGACCACCGATAGTGGGATGTGGTCGGCGACAACCCGGGCGGGGTGCGGCACGGTCCCCGTAGTGGTCACCTACCGTGCGGGGATGGCGACACGGCAGGTGACCCAAGCCGAAGGTTTTGTCTTCGGCGAACCACCGGCGATCAAGATTCAGCCAACGGGAGGCGTGGTCGTACCGGGAGAGCTGTTCGCCACCTCGGTAGTGGTTTCCGGCGACCCGACGCCGATAATCAGGTGGCAGTTGAAAGTCGGGACGGGCAGTTGGGTGAGTGTTCCGGAGGTGACCGGGACAACGCTCGCCGTCAAACCGACTGTCTCCACGCAGTATCGGGCGGTCGTCACCAACTGTTGGACAGACCTCGATGAGGTGGCGTACACCGCCTATTCGGCCAAAGCAACTGTCACCCTCGCAGCATCGTCCCCATCGACTGCGGACCCGCCGGCGTCTCCGAACACGACAAAAGCACCTCCGGTGTCTGTGGCGATGAGCAAGGTGACGATGGTGAAGAACACGACCCTCAAGGTTGTCCAGCCGCCGGGCTTGGCGGGTGGGGGAGTGTGGCTGTCGTGGTCGTCGAGCAACCGGAAGGTTGCCACAGTCAACACCAAGGGGGTGATCACAGCCCTTCAGCCCGGTCGGGCGGTGATCACGGTGAGCACACCAGCCGGGGGAGTAGCCAAGCTCACGGTGACCGTGGTCTCTAAGGCGGTCAAGGCGAAGGCGGTGCAAGCCACGCTCAAGGGCGCAGGGGTCAAAGGCTCGAAGACCGGTACGACGAAAATGAAGGTTGGTAAGACTGCCCGCCTGTCTGTCCAACCGTCGCCTGCGGGTGCGACCTTGAAGAAGATGCCAACCTTCAAGTCTTCGAAACCCAAGGTCGCCTCGGTCGATAGGAGCGGCCTGATCACAGCCAAGAAGAAGGGCAAGGCCAAAATCACTATCAGGCTCGCGGGTAAGAAGACCGCCATCGTCATCCACGTCACCTAGCGGCCCACACCACGTGCGTCGTTGCGCGCGTGCCCGCACGTCCGCTTGCCCCCACGTTCGCGAGTGGCCCTGCGCGCCAATGGCAGTGGGGTGGCGACGTGCTCTGCGATCATCTCGCTTGTTGGTGAGACTCGTTGCTCTGGCCGTTACTGCCGTGGCGTGCGCTATCCGATAGCCTTGGTCAATGCGTTCAAAGACTGCACGTGTCCTGTTCTCTGCCCTCCTGGTCGCCACGCTAGGGGTAGCGCCCGCACCAACAGTAGGCGCGATCCCTCCGGTTGATCCATCCTCGGGTCCGGCTGGTGGTGGAGCGAGGGTCAGTGGGCTGATTCCGCCGGTGTTCACCACAGTCGCGGCAGCAGACGACGCAGGGTACGGGTTGGACGAGAACGGCAAGGTCTGGGCTTGGGGACACAACAACTACGGCCAGCTCGGCAACGGCACCCTCACCGATTCTGTGTGGCCGGTTCAAATGCAGGCCGAGACTGGAGCCCTGCCCGTGCTCACCGCCATCGCAGCAGGGGCCCACACCGGGTACGCGTTGGACAAGGACGGTGGCCTGTGGACATGGGGCTACAACTACTACGGGCAACTAGGCGACGGCACCAACACAGATTCATCATGGCCCAGGCGGGTGACACAGGCCGTCTCAGGAGAGCTACCAGCGTTCACCGCGATCGCCGTGGGGGCCTTCTCGGGGTACGCGTTGGACGAGAATGGCGGCCTGTGGACATGGGGATACAACTCCTACGGGCAGCTGGGCAACAACACCGCCACACCTTCATCGATGCCGAGTCGGGTGACACAGGCCGTATCGGGCGAGCTGCCACCGCTCACCGCGATCGCCGCAGGAGCCCAGACGGGGTACGCGCTGGCTGACGATGGCGGCATCTGGGCCTGGGGATACAACGGCCTCGGCCAGCTCGGCAACGACAGCAACGTGACCTCGGCGCGGCAGCCGGTGCGAATCTGGACCTTTCAAGGAGGCACACCGCCGGTGTTCACGGCAATCGCCGCCGGCCACTACACCGGGTATGGGTTGGACCAGGACGGCCGTGTCTGGGCCTGGGGATGGAACAACAACGGCCAGCTGGGCAACGGCACCACCACCAACTCGACGCGGCGGCCGGGCCAGGTGCAGCCCACGTCAGGCACACTACCGAAGTTCACCGCGATCACCGCAGGTGACTACACGGGGTACGCGCTGGACGAGACCGGCAGCATCTGGGCCTGGGGAGGCAACGGTAGTGGTCAGTTGGGTGACGGCACCAACAGGAACTCGTCCACGCCGGTCCAGGTGCGGTTGGCTTTTGGGGAGCTGCCGGTGTTGACTCAGGTTGCTGCTGGGGGCGGCACGGCGTACGCGTTGGACAAGGACGGTGGCATTTGGGCTTGGGGAGCCAACCTCTACGGCCAGTTGGGCAACGGGGAGACCAGGGATGCTTCCACACCAGTTCCCTTGGTGGCAGCAGTCACGAACGTGATGTTCGGAACAAGGCAGGGAACCAACCTGAACACCAACGGCAGTACATGGTCAATAACCA
>WQYN01000013.1 GCA_009781225.1 Micrococcales bacterium
ACGGCACTCTCCTCGGGTGGACTCAGCGATCCACCGGGGGGGAAGGCCAGGACCTCGCGGGACTTGCTGCGGCCTGCCACGGTCCAGAGCCAGGAGTGCGAGTCGTAGACCGGGGCCATCGCGCTGACGACCCCTCCCAGCGGTACAGGAGCCTCTCGGGGATCAACAGTCCAGATGGCGCCATCCGAGCCGAGGCCCGCCACCTGACGACCGTCCGAGGCGATTGTCAGGCTGGACCAGTCGCCGAATCGCGCGTCCTTGAAGGCGGGAACCACCCGCAGGTCGCCCTCCTCGATCACGGCGAGCGTTCCGAGGGTCGGACCCTTCTCCTCTTCAGGCTCGGGATCCTCGGTGCCAGCGTCCGTACCGGCTGTGGCGCCCGCATCCCCGCCGTCCGCTCCCCCGGAAGCACCCCCGCCCTCACCTGCCCCTTCAGCCCCATCCCCGCCCTCCGGCCCCCCTGAAGCACCCCCGCCCTCGGTGCCGTCTTCCGCAGAACCCGCCTCCCCGCCATCGTCCGGATTGTCCGCGGCGGCGGCCCCATCCGCCTCCTCCGACTCGTCCTCTATGAGCACGAACACGTCCTGCGAGGGGTTGACGACCTGCACCGCCTGCGGCCCACGTCCCGACGCATTCCACTGGACTCCCTGGACCACCACCTCGACCGTCGCGACGTCCGGCAGGGTCTTGAGCGACTCGGTGAGGCAGGCGACCACCATGTCCCGCTCCGCCTGCGCCGTCAGGAAGGCCTGGCCGCCAAGACGCACTTCGACGAGCGACCCGTCGATGCTCACCGGATCCAAGTCCTCGCCCGACCCGGCTGGCAGCGGTCGCAGCACCGCATCCGCAAGCCATGCAGGAGGTCCCGCGGCGAACGCTCGGACAATCCCACGCGCGGCTTCGGCTCGGGGGAAATACCGCACGTCCGGGACCAGGACGCGTCCTGCCAGATCAGGGAAATACACGCTGGCCTGCCGGAACTGCAGGGCAAACTCGGCGTCGGAGAGCACAATCGCCTCTGGCGCCGTCGAGATCCGCCATCTCCCCCGCGCGTCTCGGGTCACCGCAAACCGAAGCGAGGTGGTCTCCGGCCCGATCACCGCATAGTGCCCGGTCTCATCGACGCTCGCGACCTGCTCGAAGGGAACCTCCACCTCAGCGGTCTCCAGGAGCGAGAGATCTCCCGTCGGCCCGATCGGCGCCAGCGGAGGACGCGCCTGGGCGTAGAGACGCACGTTCGCCAGGGGGTCCCACACCCTCGATGCACCGTCGGACAAAAAGCGCCGCGCCGCCCGGAAGCCCTCCCCCGGCCCCGCCTGAACCGCCTGGAGGAAGCCTTGGACAATCGCCTCGGGGGTAGCGTCCGGCGCGGGCTCGCGCGGCAAGAACGCCGGCAAGTTGCCATCGCGCACCGACACCTCCCCACCCTGAACCACCGGCCCCGTCATCGGCAGCTTGGCACAGCCCCCCGCGAGCATTCCCAGGACGACGGCCGCACCCACGCCCCGCCGCAGCTTCACCCCGCGCACGATGACGTCGCTCACCTTGTGCATCGCCCGAACCCCGGGCACGCTCGCGCCCCATACGCCCCGCCGCAGTTTCGTCATCGTTCTCATGCTTCTCCCACCTCCGACTCGGGGACCGCCGCGTCCGGGACCACCGCATCTGGGACCAGCGGCAGCGGCTCGCCTTCCACCTCGGAACCCGCGACCAGGGGGATGAGGAGGCGGAAGGAGGCGCCCTCCCCCGGCGCACCCCAGGCTTCGAGCGTGCCGCCATGCAGACGGGCGTCTTCGCGGGCGATTGCCAGGCCTAGGCCCGTCCCGCCCGTGGCCCGGGCGCGCGCGGGGTCGGCCCTCCAGAAGCGGTCGAAGATGTGGTCCACCTCGTCGGCGGTCAGGCCAACCCCGTGGTCGCGGACGACCAGAGCAACGGAACCGCCTCCTGCCGCGAGGTAGACATCCACAGGCCGGGCTTCCGCATGCTCGATCGCATTGCCCACGATGTTTCGGGCGATCCGCTCGATCCGGCGCGCGTCGAACTCGGCGAGCATCTCTGAGTCGTCAAAGTGCTGGCGAATCGGCACGCCTCGTTCCTGCGCCAGCGGGGCCAGGTCGGTCAGGACCTGGCGGATCACGGCGGCGAGGTCGCCGCGGTCGGCGAGCAGAGCGGCTGCCTTGGCGTCGAACCGGGAGATTTCCAGCAGGTCGGCGAGCAGCGCGTCGAAGCGTTCAATCTGGGTGGCGAGCAGCTCGGCGGAGCGGGCAACCCCCGGCGGAAAGGCGCCTCGCGCCTGGTGGACCACGTCGCCCGCGAGGCGGATCGTCGCCAGGGGGGTGCGCAGCTCGTGGGAGACGTCGGCGACAAAGCGGCGCTGGAGACGGCCCAGCTGCTCCAGACGCTCAATCTGGGCTTGGAGGGAATCCGCCATCTCGTTGAAGGAGGTGGCCAGGGAGGCAAACTCATCGTCTCCCCTAACGGGCATCCGCTCGGTGAAATCCCCTCCCGTCAGGCGTTCGGCGATCCCAGCGGCTTCGATGATGGGTCGGGCCGCGCGGCGCGCCACCAACAGGGTCACGCCCACGAGGATGAGCAGGATCGCCCCCGCTCCGGCTACCAGCACCCGCTGGATGAAGTCGAGAGTCGTGGCCTCGGGCCCCAGGTCGTAGGCGAAAGCAAGGACATATGGGCTGGACAGGAGGGTGACAGGAGCCGCGACGACGAGTCCCGGGGTGGGGGGATCGCCGGGAATGGCGACGGATTGGTGGACCTGGTGTCCAGTCTCGGCCGCCTCGGCTCGCAGGTCCCCGCCCACCAGCTCCCACCATTCGTTGTTCGACCCGATTGGGTTGATGGCGGCGAGACTGTCGTTAGTCTCCGGACTCCAGGCGAGGAAGACCGCGTCCGCCGCCGAGCCCGAGCCCTGTAGCAGGGCGATCGTCGCCTGGGCGCGCGAGCCAGCCGCGAGAAGGGAGTCAGTTTCGGATTCGTCAAAGTACTGCTGCGCCGTCAAGGTCCCCGCCGCAGCGTCCTCCATCGCCGCGTCGAGACGCTCTTGGAATAGCCCGTCACGCACTTGAATCATGAGGACGATGGCGAGAGCCGTGATGAGCACGCCCGCCAAGATCAGCGTCATGACCGTGAGCCGAGCCTGGAGCGAGCGGCGTAGGAGTCGCCAGGGGGCCAGCGATCGGCGGGCCTGGGTCACGACGGGGGGCCAGCCTTGTACCCCACACCGCGCACCGTCAAGACGATCCTCGGCGAGTCGGGGTCCGCCTCGACCTTGCGGCGAAGGCGCTGGATGTGGACGTTGACCAGGCGCGTGTCCGCCGGGTTGCGGTAGCCCCACACCTTGTCGAGCAGCATGTCGCGCGTGAAGACCTGCCACGGCTTGGCCGCGAGCGCGACGAGAATGTCGAACTCCAGCGGCGTCAGCGAGATTGCCTTCCCCCCGCGGGTGACGCGGTGGCCGGTCACGTCGATCGTGACGTCATCGACCTCCAGGTCGTTGGGGGGCGGTGGATCCGGACGATGACGCAACCTGGCTTTGACCCGAGCGACCAGTTCGACGGGCTTGAAGGGTTTGGCGACGTAGTCGTCAGCTCCGGCTTCCAGCCCACCGACAATGTCGCCGGTCTCGGACTTGGCGGTGAGCATGACGATGGGCACCCCGGACTCTGCGCGGATGCGTCGACACACCTCGATCCCGTCAAGCCCCGGGAGCATGAGGTCGAGGAGGACAAGGGCGGGTTTGGTCTGCCGGAAGTCTGCGATCGCGCGGGCTCCATCAGAACAGACGTGGGTCTCGTAGCCCTCGTTTCCCAGGACGATCTCCATCATCTCGGACAGAGCCGGATCGTCATCAACGACGAGGATTCGCTGCGCCATGGGGACATGGTGCCACTAATCGGAGGCGATGTCTCGCCACCGAGGTGCGGGGAGGTGGCGTGTGTCCCGATCAGAACAGGGCCGCCGCCAGACTCCTGCGGGCAGCCGCGACATCAGGATGGTCAATCCCCACGATGTCGAAGTACTCGACGAGCCGCACCCGGGCCTTTTCTCGCGGCTCATCGCGGGTGGCCCGGATGATCGCCAGGAGGCGATCAAAGGCCGCCTTGGGAGCGTTCGAGGCGACCTCAATGTCAGCCGCCGCGAGAGCAGTATCGACGTCGAGGGGCTGGGTGCGAGCAGCCGCCAGGGCGGCCGGACCGTCGGTTTTCTCCACGCGTGAGAGCAGGCGCACCTGGGCCAACCCGATCCGGGCCTGTACATCGGCGGGGTTTTCCTTCAGCGCCCGGGCGAAAGCGGTCACCGCTGCGTCGTAGTCTCCACGGTCAATGGCCTCCAGCGCCTCAGCATGGAGAGGTGGCAGAGGTGGCTCGGCCTCTAGGTCAGTCGTGGAGCTGGCGGTGCCCGTGACGCCGTTCTTGGCAGCTACCGCCATGAGTTCGGTGAGGACCGCCCTAACCTGCGCCTCGCCCTGAGCGCCTGCAAACAGGGGAACGGGCTGCCCCTTGACCAGGGCAATCACCAGGGGGATGGACTGGACCTGGAAGGCCTTGGCGACCTGCGGGTTCTCGTCAATGTTGACCTTGGCCAACAGGAACCTTCCCGCGAACTCGGCGGCGAGCTTCTCCAGCACGGGAGTCAGCTGCTTGCAGGGCCCGCACCAGTCGGCCCAGAGATCCACGACCACCGGCACCATCGTGGACTGTTCGATCAGGGCGGCGAAGGTGGCGTCGGTGGCCGCGATCACAAAGGAAGACCCCTCGGAAGCCGGCTGCACCGCATCCGCCTCCTCCGGCTTCTTTGCCGCCAGATCGGGCATGGAAGAGCCGGCAAACTTTCCGGCCGCCGGCTCGTCGGGGCTCATGACTTTTCCTCCTGTGTCACCGTCACCTTGATTGGGACCTGGAACGCTCCAATGACCTCGATCGGCGCGGTGGATCCCACCGGAGGGATGACTAGGGCAACGGTCTGCTGGAAGTCCACAACGGCCCGCTTGGTGACCTTGGTTGTCCCGTCCCCCAAGGCGGCCATGCGCTCGGGCAGCTCGAAGAACTCACCGGCCGAAGACCTCTTGAAGGACAGGTCAAGCTGAGAGGAGATCGTCCCGAAAACCAAGGCTCCGCCATCGGCCGTCTCTAGGGCGACGGCGCCTTGGAGGTTGGCCGTCGAGCTATGCTCCACCGTTCCCTTGATGTCGGCCAGCGCCGTCCCCCACCCATCGATGTGCTGGTACCACCCCGCGCGAACCGGATCCTCCTGCGAGAAGGGCATCGGAACCGGCGCGATCGGGTCCTCCTTGACAGCGGCGTAGGCCTCCAGGGCGGCCACAGGAGCGATCGCCAACGTGTCGACCCGCTCGATGGGCAGCTGGGCTGCGCCCTTCTCGGCTGGAGCCATGGCCGGCACAGCGGTCTTTGCGATGAGTCGCACCCACATTGTGAGCTTGTACTGCGAAAGGGCGTTCTCTTGGGTCAGGACATACAGGAGGGGAGCTTGGGCGTCCACCGGTTCGGTCACGGCGACAAAGGACCGCGGCCAGGTGTCCGTCGCGGGCACAATGACCCCGGCGAAGGTGGTCCCCATGGGCACGACACTGGCCGCTGGGTTAGGTTCCTCCCCCTTGTCCTTGGCGGCCTCCTCCTCGGCCCGGGCGTAGATGTACTCGGCCTCGCGCATGGCCAACGCAGGTCCGGCCATCCGCCCGGCTCCTCCTGCGGGGCCGGCCTCGCCCTGCGCCGCGATCTCCTGGCCCAGCTCCGAGAGGATGCGCTCGGTCTGGGAGGCCACGAGGGCTGGCGGCGGCTCTTCGGGCACCGGCTCCGGCTTGACCGTAGGGATTCCCCCGGCACATCCCCCCGCAATAAGGACGATGGCGAGCATCGCCACGGTCAATCCGCGCGCCTTGCTGGGTGTGCTTTTCACGGGTGTGCCCCCTGACCGCCGTCGTCTGGCCAGCCGTCCTCGCCCTCCCAGGGCGCTACCCACCCGCTCACTTCCGGGACCTGGAGGGCTGGGGCGGCCTCGTTGATACGACCGGCGTTTATGGCCGCGAGGAACCCCCGAGCGCGATCCGACGCCCCCGAGGTCGGGATCACACTCTCGTCACTGCGCACTTCCCCTAGCTGGGGCAGAGTCTGGGCCACGGGCCAGGGGGGTCTGATGAGATCCTCCGGTTCCTCCTCATCGGGGAGAATCGGCGGCACCGCCGAGGACCACCGCCCGCTTTGCACCGCGAGGCCCGCGGGGGGCGTCGCTGGGTCAGCGCGTCCGGCAGGGGCGGCAGGTGCGGCGCGTCCGGCAGGTGCCGCAGGTGCCACAGGTGCAGCAGGTGCCACTGGTGCAGCAGGTCGAGCCGCCGCTGCGCCGCCCTGCTCTGCCAGCTGCTGTGCCTCTCGGATCTGGCGACGGGTCAACCCCTCGAGGCGGCCCGCACGTACGGCCGCAAGGACTTGGTCGGGCGTCAGTTCCGACCCTGGACGCTGAGCCGGCGCCGGCTGCCACCCCGCAGGTGGTTGCGGCCGCGTCGGCAGCTGCCGTGGCCCTGACGCTGCGCCTCCCCCTGGCCGCGGCTGAAGCTCGGTCACGGGGATCGCCACGGGGGTTGGGGGACGCTGCGGGCGTGGGGCCGACGGGACCGGGGCCCACGAGGGCATGGGCAGCTCCGCGGGGGTGGGCGGATGGGAGGCGGGGAGCGAGCCGACCGGTGACCGCGGCCAGTTCGCGGGGAGCTCAGCCGAAGCCACAGGCGCCATCGGCGGGAAGGGTGAGGTGGCAGGCTCGACGGGAGCCTGCGTCATCGTCGGATCCGGGAGGATGGCGGGCGCTACCACCGGCTGGGGAGCGGGCGCCATCGTCCGACCGGGCACCATCGTCGTGTCGGCGAACAGGGGGGGAGGGAGTTCGGGCGCAGGCGGGAGTGCGGGGGTCGGCTGGAGTTCGGGCGCAGGTGGGAGTGCGGGCGCGGGCGGGAGCGCACGGGCCTGCGGGAGTGCGGGCGCAGGCGGGGATGCCGGGGTGGCGGGCGCGGGCTCGCGAGTCGGATCTGGCGGGAGGGGAGCGGGCGCGGGCGGGGATGCCGGGAGTGCGGGCGCAGGTTCGCGAGTCGGATCCGGCGGGGGGGGAGCGGCTGCGGGCTCTGGCGTCGGTTCATCCGCATTGCGGCGGCGCGAGGAGATGCTCAGGACGGCGAGGACGGCTGCGGCGATGAGCGCGGCGGACCCTACTCCGACGCCGGGCCACAGGAAGGGGGTGGAGATGGTGCGTGGCCAGGTCACCGAGAGTCGCGCGCCGGTCAGGGAGGGGGCGCCATCGGTCGGCGGCTCGGCGGGGACCAGGAGGAGGCACCAGCGACCCGGATCGTTTGTCCAGGCGACGGTCGCGGTGTCGGTCACGGTTTGCGAGGATGCCCACAGGTCCAGGCCCTCGGCGCGGCGCGGGGTCGCGTTGCCGGGCTCGCTCTCCTCGACGCTGAAGGCGCTCTCGGAGGCGAACCCCGTGATGTGGAGGAGGGCAAGACCCTCTCCCCAAGCGGCAGCATCCGTGTCTCGCACCTTGGCCACGACGAGCGGGGTGCCGGGCACGGCGGTGACGTCCACCGTGGTTCCCTCGCCGGGAGCGTCAAGGACTCCGGGGTCAACGACGATGGCGGCGATGCCCTCTTTTGCATCAAGTGCCGTGGTCACAGTGCCAGCGGGCTTCCACGCGGTCGCCGACGCGACGGCTGCGGCGAGCACAATCGCGCCTGTGATGGCGAGCGCAATCGCGAGGATCCGTCTGAGCACCGAGCAATTCCTTCCCGTTGGTTCGTGGACAGACTACCCACGTCCGCCGTGTTGTGTCTCGCAACGCTCGATTTGACGTTACTCTTTCCTTGCACTGTGTGCGAGGGAACACGCTTTCGCACGCAGCTCTCACGGGACTTCTGGAGGTTCAACTGTGGCAGATCGTGCCTTTCCCACGACTGTGCGTGGCTACGACAAGATCGTCGTCGACCAGCACATCACTACTATCGAACACGCCCTTGACCAGTCACGAGTTCAGCTGAGGGACCTTGAAGGCCAGGTGGGCCAGCTCACCGCCGAGCTGGGTGAAGCCCACCGGCAGATCCGTGAGGCCGAGCGTCCGAGCTACTCGGGGCTGGGAACTCGGATCGAGCAGCTCATGCGCTCGGCAGAGGAGCAGTCGCAGGACGTGCTCAACCAAGCCAAGTCGCAGGCCTCAGCTCTCTTGGCCAGGACCAAGCTCGAGACTGATCAGACCAGGGCTCAGGCAGAAAACGAAGTGGCCGAGCTCCTGGCCACGGCCCGGCGCGAGGCCGAGGAGATCCACTCCACCGCCTCTGCCGACGCCGAATCCGAACTCTCCAACGCGTCACGGCGCGCTGAGGAGATGATCTCGTCAGCCGAGCGGGACGCTGACCGCGTCATGAGCGCGCTGGCAACCGAGGAGGCGGAGCGCCGCGCAGCCCTCGAGCGCGAGATCGCCGCCGAGACCGCCCGAGTTGAGCGGGAAACCACCGAGCAGCGGGTTGCCGCTGAGCGCGAGGCGAGCGAGCTTCGAGCCTCGGTCGCCGTCGAGACGGCCCAGCAGCGCGAGGACGCGGAGAAGTACGCGAGCCAGCTTCGCGCCGCCGCCGACTCCGACACCTCGGCTCTGAGGCTCGCCACCGAGCAGGAGACATCGGCTCTGCGGGCCGCCGCGGAGGAGTACTCGGCACAGACCCGCGCCGCCGCCCAGCGCGAGATCGCCGAGCTGCGGTCCAACGCGGAGGCCGAGTCCTCCGAACGCCGTTCCGCGGCTGACCAGTACGCCCAGCAGGCCCGTTCGGCCGCTGACCAGTACGCCCAGCAGCTGCGTTCCGACGCCGAGCAGTACTCGCTCCAGGTCCGCGCCGAGGCTGAGCAGTACGCCCAGCAGACCCGCACCGACGCTGAGCAGTTCGAGACAGCAACCCGGTCGACCGCCGAGATGGCCGCCCAGGAGCTGCGGACAACCGCTGAGCGTGAGGCCGCGGGACTCCTGGCCACCACCCAGCGCGAGGCGATCGAGCTGCGCGAGAGCGCCGACCACTACGCCTCGGCCACCCGGGCTGAGGCAGAGCGTGCCGCCTCGGAGATCTATGAGGACGCCCGGTCGCGGGCAGAGGAGTTGACGACCCGCTCCGAGCGTGAGGCGTCAACCACCCTCTCGGATGCCAAGCAGCAGGCGGCAGCTCTCACCGAGCGCGCCGAGGAGTGGAAGGCCCAGGCCGAGATCGAGATCGCCCAGCGCGTCGAGGCCGCCGAGGCCCAGAACGCCGAGCGGTTCGAGGCCTCCAAGGCCAAGGCCGACCAGCTCGTCGCCGAGGCAACCGCCCGGGCCGAGGAAGCTGAAGAGCGTGTTCGCCAGGCTCTGGCCCGCGCAGAGAAGCTGCGGACCGATGCTGACCAGCAGGCCTCTGACCTTCTGGCCAACGCCCGGCGCAACGCCGACCGGGTCCTGTCTGACGCCCGCGCCTTCGCCGAGAGGACCCTCTCCGAGGCCGTCGAGGAAGCCGAGCGTGAGCGGATCACCGTTCAGCGCCAGGTTGACGATCTCAACCGCCAGCGCGAGTCGATCACGGTCTACCTCGAGGAGCTGCGGGGCCTGTTGGGCGCCGCGCCGCTTCCGAACCTCGAAGCTGTCATCCCCGAGCTCGAGGCCCAGCATCCGATCCCGCCGATTCCTCCGGACCCGCCGCCCTTTGTGCGGACGTCAGGCGTGGAGGCCGGGTTCGATGCGGAAGGCGTCGAGGCTCCCGGCTTCGACCCGGCAGCCTACGCTCAGGCCGCCTACGAGGTTCCGGCCTTCGGCGATGACTCCTTCAGCGAGGAGATCGCGGGAGATCAGGGCACGGATGATTCCGTCCCTCTCTTCGATGACGTCCCCGCGTGGGGAGCAGGCACCCCCGAGGAGTCGGAAGGCCGCTGACCCGTTCCTGGCGACGACAGAATCGGTGGGAGGAGGTCCGCGGTGACAGATCCCGGCACGGGGTTTCTTGGTACTAGCGCGCTTGATGACGCCCCGTTGTTTTCTCCGTCCCCGTGGACACCGGGCGGGGTGCAGCCAACGGCGTCTCCCCCGCCCGAGTCTCTTTTCCCCGGCGCAACCCCGAGCCAGCTCTCCGAGCTTGCCTTCCTGCGCCAACAGATCGAGGCCCTAGGGACTCGTTTCCACGACCTATCCACTCGCCTTACCGAGGCCCGGGAGGATCTTCAGGAAGCCACCTGGAGGATGCCCGGGCGTCGGCGTGGCCAGGCCGCTGACTTCGCGGCGATCTTGGAAGGTGAGGTAGCGACGCGCGTCGAATCCCTGGCCGCCAAGGCTCAGCAGATGGTGGCCGAGGCCCAGGCGATTTCCCGACGTGACACCGCCCAGTCCCAGCGAGACCGAGAGACTCTCCTGGAGCTTGCCCAGCGGCAACGGCGCGCGCTAGAAGCCGACACGGCGACCCAGGCGGCTGCAATGGCCGCCGAAGCCCAGTCGACCTGCGCCGGAATCCTGCGCGATGCTGAGTCTCATTCGCGGGCAATCCTCGCCGAGGCGAACCGCGACGCCGTGGCAGCTCGCTCCATCGGAGTTAAGGAAGCGTCCGCCCTCTCCGACTCGGCCCAACGCGAGGTCGACACCCTCTCCGCCCAGATGGCTCGGGATGTCGACTCCCTTTTGGGAGTGGCCCAGCGCGAGGCCGAACAGGTCCGCCAGGCCGCCGCTCGCGACATTGACGAGGTGGTCTCCAAGGCTGAGCGTTACGTCGCCGAGCTGCGCAGCAGAGTCAACGCCGAGACGCAAAACACCTTGTCCGCGGCCCGTGGGCAGTCCGACACCATCCGACGGGCCGTCGACACCGAGGCGGCGACGCTCCGCGAGGAGATCGCTGGCGAGGTGGACGCCGTCCTCGCCGATGCCGAACGCTACGCCGCCCAGATCCGCAAGGAAGCGACCGACGCCGCCGGCCGTGAACGCTCCATCGCCCAGGCGGAGTCACGCACCGAGCGAGCCCGCGCCGAGACCTTTGCCCGTTCCCAACGGGAAGGCGCGGACGCCGACGCAGCACGTCGACGCGCGGACATCATGGCGTGGTCTGCCCAGCTGCGCGAGCGCGCCGAAGACGAGACGCAGGCAGTAACCGCCCGCGCCCAAAAGCAGGCCCTCGCCGCCCGCACCCAGGCCACCGAATACTCGGTGGGCGAGCGTCGATCCGCCGAGGACTACGCCCGCCACCTGGTGGAAAAGGCCCGACGCGAGGCCGCGAAGGTCCTCGGCGACGCCCGTTCCTCCTCCTCCGCCACGACCGCCAACGCCCAGGCCGATGCGACCGCCATGGTCGCCCGCTCCCGCAGCGCCCTCGAAGACGCCGAGCAGGCGATCAAGAACCAGCTCGACGCGCGCCTTCGACGGATCTCCGAGGACGCCAAGAAGTCGGTCCGCGACGCGCAGGCTCGTGTCGCCGGCCCCACCGAGCGCCGCGCCCAAGCGACCGAGCGCCTCATCCAAGCCCGCGAAGAGGCCAATCGCCTGACCACCCACGCCGAGCAGTACGTCGAGCAGGTCATCGCCGCCGCCCGGGAGGAGGCAGACATCATCGTCGCCGAGGCCAACAAGGTCTCCTCAGCGACCGTCGATGAGGCCGTCTCCCGCGCCACGACCCTGCGCACCGAGTCCAAGTCGCGCATCGACATCCTCAACCGCCGCCGAGTCACCCTCGAGCACTACCTCCAGCGCCTGCGCCGCATGGTCCAAGCCGACCTAAAAGACCGTCCCAAGGTCACCTAGTTTGTGCGCTCGTGGAGGTCGCGTAGGGCGGCGGCCACTGCGGTTGGGTTTTCCACGGCGCTCAGGTGCCCGGCAGCGGGGACGACAGTAAAGCTAGCTCCAACCAGGAGCGTTGCCATCTCCTCGGCGACCGGGATGGGGCTCAGCGCGTCCTCCTCCCCCACCACGATCGCGGCGGGCAGGCCGCGCGCCTGACGCAGCAGCTCGACGGAGCAGGGCCGTACCGCCATCGCCGCCTGCGCCCACACAATGGACGATGGCGAGCATCGCGCAATCCATCCCCTCACCTCACGCAGCAGTTCCGGACGCTCGCGCCGCGTTGTCGCCCCGAGTAGGCCATCGGCCATGGGCATCACGGGATCGAGACTTGCCGTCTCGCCGACCACCCGGGCGATCTCGAGGCGGCGAAGGCGAGCGCCGTCATCGTCCACCGTGGGTTTGGTGTCGAGGAGAGCGAGGCCGGCGACGCGCTCAGGAGCGGCGCGCAGGGCCGCCATCGCGAGGTAACCCCCCATGGAGAGACCGCCGATGACGGCGCGGGAGACCTCGAGCGCGTCCAAGGTGCGCCACAGGGCGGCCGCCGCCGCCTCAACCGTCGGCTCGATGATCGGCGAGGAGCCAAAACCGGGGGCGTCAACGAGGAGAACCGGCAGGTCAGCGAGGAGCGCCGCCACCGGCTCCCACATTTCGTGGTCCACGGGAAAGGCGTGGAGGAGCACGAGCGGGGGTTCACCGGGAAAGGTGCCCCGCGGATGTGTTGCCAGGGTGATCGTCGTCATCGTCAGGTCCTCTCGATAAGGCAACCCTACTGGCTGTCAAAACAGCCGGGAGTCTGGGTCGTCTACGCCGCGCATCGCGTCGTAGTCCAGGAGGAGGCAGCGCATCCCGCGGTCGGTCGCGAGGGTTCGGGCCTGGGGACGGATCTCCTGAGCAGCGAAGACGCCGGTCACGGGGGTCAGGGTCGGGTCGCGGCGCAAGAGATTCAGGTACCGGGTGAGCTGTTCGACTCCGTCGATCTCCCCGCGACGCTTGACCTCGACGGCGAGAGTCCCGCCATCGGGCGCACGGACAAGGAGGTCAATGGGCCCAAGCGCTGTCGGGTACTCGCGGCGGATCAGCCGACAGCCCTCCCCCAGGAGCGTGACCTGCTCGGCGAGCAGCTTCTGGAGGTGCGCCTCGACGCCCGACTTGACGAGGCCAGGGTCGCGGCCCAGCTCGTGGGAGGAGTCGTGGAGGACCTCGTGGACGTAGATGATGAGCCGGTCGTCCGACTTCACGTGGGTCACGGTCCACACCTGGGCGACGCCATCGGCCTCGCGCTCGGGGCCAGGAGGGGCGACACTCATCGTGAGCGGGGGATTCATCCAGTTCAGGGGCTTGTAGGAGCCGCCGTCGGCGTGGACGAGCACCGAGCCATCCGCCTTGACCATGATGAGCCGCGTCGCTAGCGGCAGATGCGCGTCAAGCCTCCCGGAGTACTCCACCGAGCAGCGAACGATGGCGAGACGCACCCCGCGAGTGTATCGGCGGCTCAAGCATGCCACCGCTGTCGCGAAACTTGGGAGTGCTCTGCCAGGTTAACGGGCCTCGAAAACCTGGTGTAGCACTCCCAAGTTTTGTCACGGGGAATCAGTGGCGCGCGGGGTAACTGCGGCGGCGGCGGGTTGCTGCTCCACCGACGGCGGTCAGCAGGAGTGCGGCTAGGGCAAACAGGAGGGTAAACGGGCTTGCCCCGGTGCCATCTCCGCCGCCGCCCGGTTTGTCCGTCGTGGGACGCGTCGGGCTGGGGCTGCGGGGTGTTTGCGCCCTCACCACGGTGATCGTCGCGGAAGCGGTGTCGTTCGCCAGGTTCGGATCGATCTCCGCGTGGTCCACACTTGCCGCGAGGACGATGGCGGACCCGATCTTGGCCGTCTTACTCACCTTGCCCTTGATCTGGTAAACAACCTGGTCACCGACCTCGAGAGTGCCGATCTGGCAGGTCACGAGGGTGCCGACGGTGGTGCACGCGGCCGGAGTGGTCCCCGGCGAGGAGGACTTCAGACGCACCGTCGCCCCGGTCAAGCCCGGCGGAAGGGTGAAGGTCACGACCGTGTCGACCGCCTGGGCGGGTCCGCGGTTGGTCACAGTTGCCGTGATTGTGACGGCGGTGCCGCGCGCGGTTTTGAGCTTCGACGGGGAGAGAGCAACTCCCACGTCGGTCTGCGGACGTTGGGTGGCGAGCGCGGAGGCAGCCGAATGGTTGTTCTCCCAGCGGGGATCCAGCGCCGCCGCTCCAACCAGCGAGGTGTTGGCCACGTTCCCGGTCAGGGTCTTGATCGTGGTCATGGTGATGAGCACGGCCATGGACTGCCCTGGGTCGAGGGAGCCCGGTGAGCAGGTGATGGTCGGGTCCTCGGTCCCTGCAGGGGGAGCCACGCAGTGCGGGTCGCCTCCTCCGATGAGGCTTGCCGACGCCAAGGACGTGCCGGAAGGCAAGGTATCGGAGAGCGTGACGTCCTGGGCACGGTTCGGGCCGAGGTTGTCGATGTCGAACCGGTAGGTAACGGCCCGCCCCGCCTCGATGGGGTTGGTCACGAGGCGTTTTGTCACTCGCGTATCAGCCACGAGGATGACGTTGACCGGGACATTCACCACGTTGTCGACGTAGGTCGACTCTGCGGTCGTTGTCGAGGCACGGGCTTGGGTCGTGTACACACCCGCGGGGGTGCTGAGGGGCACACGCATGACAATCGAGGCGGTCGAGGAGCCTCCGGGGGGCGACGCCAGTCCGAACCAAGGGTCGAAGTCGGGCGCGATCATGCACCAGACCCTCACCTGGGTCCCGCCGTTTATCAGCTCGTCGTGGCACTGGATCTCGGAGGGCGCCGAATAGGAGACGAGCTGGAACCCTCGGGGGAACACTGCGGCCCCCACGGCGTTTTCTGCTGCCGCAGGCCCGGCGTTGGAAACGGTGATCGTGTAGATCACCTCTCCGCCCGCCACGACGCTATCGGGCGTGCCGCTCGCCTTTGTCACGAGGTTCGCTATCCGACTGACCGGGGTGACCGTGGGGGGCGTTGAGATGTTGTTGCCCGGATTCTGGTCGCTGGGGTGCGAGACCTCCGCCCGGTTGGTCACTGTGGAGGCGCAGGTCGGAGTGGTCCCCGGCGGGTTGTAGACCGAGCATCCGAGGTAGGGAGTCTTCTCCGATCCCACCCGTCCATTGGAGGGCACCTGGGCGGCCAGGCGGATCGACCTGCTCTCTCCCGCCGCCAGGTCGAGGGTGCAGCGAATGGTCTCCTGGTAGATGGTCTGCGCTGGGGTGACCCAGGGGTCCATCCAGGGGTTGCCCGGCGAATTCGGGTCGTCGGCGGGTGTCGTCGCCCACACGATGCAGGTGGGCCACCCAGGAGAGGAGGCAAACCAGTCGTAGGTGAGCCCGGGCGGGAGGACGTCAGTCACCACCGCGCCCGTGGCGTTCGAGGGACCGGCGTTGACCACCGTGATGGTCCAACTCGCCAGAGCTCCGGCGGGGAAGGTGGGGGTGTCGGCGGTCTTTATTACCGAGAGGTCCGCGTGGTTCACCACATCAACGATGGCGGTACCCGGCGTCACGCTGGTAGTGGGCGTGGTCGCGCCTGGGGTCGCAGTGTTGGTGTAGCGGGTCTCGGTCGGCGTTCCGTTGGAGAGGTTCGTCGGCGCGATCGTGCCTCGGATCAGGACGGTGACCACGGGCGGCGTCGCGTGAAGGTCGCTGACGCCGAAGAGAGTCCCGAAGTCACACTCGACGCGATGGGTCCCCACCGTGGTGATGGTGCACGTCCCCTTGTCGGTGGCGACGCTCGTTGCCGTGAAGCCAGGAGGCATGGGGTCCACGAGCGTCGCCCCTTGCGCATCAGCCCAGTTGTAACCGGACGGCCCCGGGGCGACCCCGACGGTGATGCGGTAGGCAAAAGTGGACCCCGCAACAAAGGCCTGGTGGCCGTCTTGGGCCACGAGAAGCGCGAGAGCTGTCTTGTCCGCGACCAGCGCCGTCTGAGCAGCCCCGACCACCAAGGCCGACACGTCAGCATTGTTCGCCTGGTTCGGGTCATGGGTCGTCGTCATCGCGAAGACGTAGGCCCCCGATGCGAGGGGCTGAGCCGCATTCGCGGGGTAGGTCCCGGGAGTCGCATATGACACCAAGAGCGAGGGGATTGTCACCGTCACCGACTCCCCCGGCCACAAATCTGAAGGTCCCATCCCCGAATGAGCGCTCCCCGAGTTGTCAATCTCGCAGATCAGCTCCTTGTTGGTGACCCGGCACGTGGAGAATATGGCTCCCGCTATCGGGCTCGGAATTGATGCCTCCACCGCCAGGTTTGCTCGGAAGGTGACTGACCGCGCCACCGAGGGCCCATCGTTGGTGATCGTGAACGTCTGGTTGCGCGCTGAACCCGGTCCGTTGTAGGTCGCCGGCGGCGGCACCGTCACCGATTGAGTCCCGATCACCGTGATGTCGGCCTCAACACTCGAGTACGTGGTCAACGCGACGCAGTTGTTCTCAACCGCGGGATCAGGGGTCGGCGAGGCGACACAAGCCCAGTTTCGCAACGCTGTCCCCGGGGCAAGATCGGCGTCGAGTCGCACGGTGAACGACACCGATGCGGAGTTTCCCGCTGCGAGCGACGGCCCCAGCGGACATGTCACCGTTGTGCCCGCCGAAGGCCCTACGCATCCCGACGCGGAGGACACGAAGTGGACCCCGTCCGGAAGAGCGTCCATGAGCACGGGCGTGGTCGCTGCCCACGCTCCCTTGTTCTCCGCCGTCAACGTGTAGACAGCCGTCTTCCCCGCGACAAAGTCCGACACCGACTCCTTGGTGGCGACGAGATCAGTCTGTGGATCCGCAGACAGTGTCCACGATGCGACGTTGTTGTCTGAGTTCGGATCGCGGCCATAGTTGACCGTCGCCGTCTCCACGAGCGTGTCACCCGCCTGGAGACTTGCCACCCCGCTCCCGGCCACGGTCGAGATGGCAACGCTCGCCTCCGCTCCCGCTGCGAGGGAGGCGATAGTACAGGTCAGCGACATGAAGGCCGGATCACTGGTCGTCGTGACCGTGTTGGCGCAACTCATGCCCGTGGCCGACGCCGAACCAAAGGTCAGCTGCACCGGAAGAAGGTCGGTCAACGTCGCCCCCCGCGCCGTGGAGGGCCCCAGATTCTTCACGGTGACCGTGTACACGACAGCCCCGCCGACCGACGGAATCGTCGTGATGGACCCCACCTTCGAGACCTGGAGATCCGCCGATTCCGTGACCGTGGTTGTCCACGTCGAGGAGTTGTTGCTGCCCACCGGGTCGTAGGCCGAATCCACACTCGCCGTGTTCGTCAACGCACCCGGCGGCGTCGCCGAGTCGATCGTCCCCTCGATGCCCACCGAGATCAGCCCACCCTGGGTCGCCCCCGGCCCGCTCGGACCAGGAATCGTCCCAACGCTGCACGTCACCGTCTGTGTCCCTCCCGGCGGTTTGCTCGCCGCAGGAGGGACGATGACGCAGCTTCCTCGCGTAGGAATCGCCGCCGTCGCGGTGATCGCCGCGGGTAGGGTGTCACTCACCACGACCGCCGTCGCATCAGCTGGCCCGCGGTTTGTCGCCTCCAGCGTGAAGGAGATCGGTTCTCCGGCGACCGCGCTCGAAGGACCCGTCTTCACCATCGCCATATCGGCCTGGGGGGTCCCCACCACGCGCGTCACAGTCGCCGAGTTGTTGGTCAACACAGGATCGGGGGTCGATGACGTCACGGACGCTTCGTCAATGAGGTCTCCTCCCGGAGGAGCAGCAGGTGAAACCCACCCCACGACCGTGACAGTCGCCACCCCCGAGGGAGCCAAGGAGTCTACGGTGCATTGGACCGCCATAGCAGTGACCGTCGCCGGGCAGGTCACACCGCTGCTGCCCGTCGCCGAGATCAGCGAGATGCTCTCCAGGCTCAGCGACGAGACCGTGTCTGTGATGACGACGTCCCGAGCCGTCGACGGCCCGAGGTTGGTGAGAGTCATCGTGTAGGTGACCGTTGACCCTGGTGGAGGCGCTGTTGCAGGCGTGGTCTTCGTGATGCTCAGGTCGGCGCTCTGCGTCACGGTCACGGATGCCGAGTCCGTGTTGTCCGTCAAATCCGGGTCGTGGGAGTCCGCTGAGACGGTCGCGCGGTTGACGATCTGTCCGGGCGGCGAGGCTGGATGCACTCGCCCCACGATGGTGATGATTCTGTCGTCCCCACTGACCAGCGTTCCCAGGGAACAGGTGATGACCGCCGAGACTCCGGCCGCCGGAGCTGGTGGAACAGGGCAGGTCCCCCCAGGGACGGAGGCGCTGACGGGAATCATGTCCGGTGGCAAGGTGTCGTGGACCACCACCCCGGTTGCCGAGGTCGGCCCGAGGTTGGTGACGACAAGAGTTGCCGTGACATTGCTGCCCGCATTGACTGTGGCGGGAGTCATTGACTTGGTAAGCGAGACGTCCGCGAGGTAGCCGACTTCGGTTTCTGTCGCCGGAAGGTCATAGGTCCCTTCCGTGTTAGTCGTGGCGGTCTCGTAGTCGAGACTCGCGGTGTTCGCGATGGTGCTTCCTCCCGCAGAACCGTTGACGGTCGCCAAGAACTGGTAGGTGTAGGTCTCCGCGATGGCGATCCATCCGCCATCGTCCTCATCGGCTCCTTGCCCCAAGCGCACGGTGACGACACCGCCTGAGTACTCTCCGCCATCGTCCCCTGGCGCATCGGTGAGGGGCACGATGGCGGGCTGAACCATCCGAAGCGAGCCAGGAACGTAGGTCACGCCGGGAGGAAGGGGGTCGGAGGAGATGACCTTGTCCGCAGGGTCCTGGCCGTGATTGACGTAGGAAAGCGTGTACTGGATCGTGTCGCCGGGCATGGCGGGATCGTTGCCGCTGAGGTTAACTGCGGTCTTCGAGGAGGCGGTGAAGTCGGGGGCGTAGAGGTTGATCGCGGTGGACAAGACGCCGGGGTAGTAGAGGTCGCCCGAGGAGGAGAAGGTGAAGGTGGCCTCGGTCGCGCCGTTGGGGATGACACCCGTGACGGCGAGCTGCTTGATGTCGATGCCGAGGTTGTTGATGTAGGCGGGGTTGCGGGTCGTGACGTTCTGGCCGCGGTTGTCAATCGTGGAGTTGAAGAAGTTGGAGCCGGGCGACAGCGGGGTGGCGAGCTGGGTGTTGTTGAGCAGGACGTAGTCGCCGGATTCGGCGCGATCTCCCTCGTAGGCGACCATGGTGAGCGCGGTGGCGACCTCGCCGGCAAGGGGGGCGGTGAAGCCGGAGACCGTGATGACCTGCTGGGTGCCGGTCTTGACGGCGTCGAAGCCATCGAAGACCGTGAGGTTACGAAGGGGCAGGCCAGGGGCGCGGTAGACAACCGTGAGGGACCATCCGGCGTATCGGTCGGCGCCCGTGGCGGCGGAGACGTCGGCGCCCCAGTACTCTCCTCCTCCGGCGGTCTGGACCAGGGAGGTGACGTCGGCATACTCCTGGTAGGCGTTCATCGACGAGGAGTTGGGGCCGAACTCGAAGTCGGAGGACACCGTTTGGTAGGAGGCGAATCCGGGGGGGCGCAGGCGCATCTTGGTGCGGTCGCCGGTGGCGGCGACGGAGCTGGCTCCTCCATTGAGCCGGGCTCCCCAGTAGAGGCCCGCCCACAGGACTGTGGCTCCCGTGGGGAGGAGCAGCCTCGAGGAGGAGGAGGCGTAGGTCGTGGGGTCGTTATCGGCGTCGATGTAGACCATCTGGAAGGAGTTGTTGTTGATCGAGGTGCCCGTCTTGGCGCCGGCGCAACGGGTGTCGTCGTCGGGGCAGGTCAGGAGGGCGTTGCCGATCGTTTGGATCGCGCCGTCGGCGTTCGCGGAGAACCTCGCGGTGAAGGGGATGATGTTGGCAGCGTCGGCTTGGTCGGTTGGCTGGAGGGTCAGGAGTCCGGAAACGGCAATCGAGACGATGAAGGCAGAGGTCAAGACGGTGCGGCGCCGGGTGCGCGGCGCTGGGGCGGCGCGGTGCCGGGTGCGCGGCGCTGGGGCTGCGCGGTGCCGGGCCTTGTCCCTACGTGCGAGCACCTTCAAGGTGCCTACCAGCGGACCGTGCCCCTGACGGTGGACGTGAGTTCCCTTCGTTTTGTGCCCCTTTCCTGCGGTGGCGCGCCCACTTCGCGCGCCCAGGCCCCGCGCCGCCGTCAGACACCCCGGCCTCAAGGCGCGCTGCCTTCTCCCACTATAGACAACGTTTTCCCATCCGGAGCCACATCTTGGGGGATTTGTTCAGCTCCGCGGTGCGCTCTGACCAGCCCGCTTGGGGTAGCGACCTGGGAAAGTGATCAAGATCACTCGCGCCGGCTCTTGCCCAGCTCCATTGCTCGTCCTGACGAGCCGGCGTCCGTCAGCGTCCTGAGGAAAGTGATCCTCTCTCCCTTGCGTCCTGAGACTCGCGCCCAATCGTCTGGATTGGTGGTCCCCGGAAGGTCTTCCGACTCTGCGAACTCCGCCGCGATCGCCGCCATGAGATGCCGGGTCGCCAGACCCTTTGGCCCTCCGGCCAGCACCTCCTTGATCGCTAGCTTCTTTGCCCGGTCCACGACGGACTTGATCATGGCCCCGGAGGCGAAGTCCTTGAAGTACAGGGTCTCCTTGGCGCCCGAGGCGTAGGTCACCTCGATGAACTGGTTCTCCTGGCTTGGGTAGTACATGCGCTTTGCCGCCACGGCGATCATGGTCTCCACAGCGGCGTCGGCGCTGCCTGCGGACGCGATTTCGTCATCGTCCAATGGGAGATCGGGAGTCAGGTACTTGGCGAGGATGTCCCGCGCACCTGACTCGTCGGGCCGCACGACCTTGATCTTGACGTCGAGCCTTCCCGGCCGCAGGATCGCTGGGTCGATCAGCTCCTCGCGATTCGAGGCGCCGATGACGATGACGTTCTCGAGCTTTTCCACCCCGTCGATCTCGGCGAGAAGCTGCGGCACCACGGTCGTCTCCACATCCGACGAGACTCCCGTCCCACGGGTTCTGAACAGCGACTCCATCTCGTCGAAGAAGACGACGACGGGATCGCCCGAGGCCGCGCGGTCCCGGGCACGCTCAAAGATCAGGCGAATGTGCCGCTCGGTCTCACCGACGTACTTGTTGAGCAGCTCGGGTCCCTTGATGTTGAGGAAGTGCCCGTGCCCGCCCGCCGCCTGCGCCACCGCCCGGGCGACAGCCTTGGCGATGAGGGTCTTCCCGCAGCCGGGCGGGCCGTAGAGGAGCACCCCCTTGGGAGCTCTGAGCCCATGCTCCTTGAACAGCCCTCGGTGACCGAAGGGAAGCTCAACCGCGTCGCGAATCGCCTGGATTTGGGGTTCCAGGCCTCCGATCGACGAGTAGTCGACATCCGGCGTCTCATCCAACAACAGGTCCTCCACCTGCGACCGGGCGATCACCTCGAGGGCATACCCCGACCTGAGGTCCACCGCGACCGAATCTCCCGGGCGCAACCGCACCCCTCGCAACGGCGCCGCCCGCCAGACCACCCGCTCGTCATCGGCCCTGCCCGTCACCGCGAGGCGATGCTCCGACAAGACATCCTTGACCGTCGCCAGCTCCCCCACCCTCTCAAACCCGCAGGCCTCGATAAGCGACATCGACTCGCTCATCCGCACGGTCTGCCCTGGTTGCAGCTCTTCGGGTTTCACCTCGGGCCCCAGCCGCACCCTCAGCCGACGGCCTCCTGCCAGGACCTCCGCCGTCCCATCCCCATTGCCCCGGTCGAACACCGCGTAGGTCGAAGGCGGCGCCTGCAGCTCCGCGACCTGCACCCTCAGGTTCGCCAGCTGATCCCGAGCCTGCGTCAGCGACTCCGCCAGCCGCCGGTTCTTCTCCTCCAGCCCCGCCACCCGCCGCATCGCCTGGTCATAAGGCGTAGTCTCCGCATTCACCGCCTCAGCCTAGCCCTCGGCGATGTCGGCGGGGCGGAGGACTCCGATCAGGGAGCCGTTGGCGACTACGGGGATGATGGCGGTGCTGGCAGAGGCGGCGGTGGCGATAGCCCGGAGGTGCGCGCCGTGGGCGGAGGCGTCGAGGCCCAGGCCTCGGGGAATGGTGATCATGACGGCGTCGACGGGAAGGTCATTGGCTGCGGACGCGGCTCCCGTGGTGGGCAGGGTGGGCAGGGCGGGCAGGGTGGGCAGGGCGGGCAGGGCGGCTACGGCGCTCGGGTCGATGTAGCCGATAGGGGTCGCATGCTCGGTGACAATGACGCAGCGGCCAGCGCGCAGATCGCTGACCACCTCGGACAGGAGCGCGGTGTGGGGAGCCTGAGCGGCGGGTCGGAGGAACTGTTCCACCGTCAGGGCAGCGTCAGCACGGGCTTGGCGAGCACGTCGAACGGTGACCCACCCTCCTTGAGCGACCGTCATTCCAATGATGAGCGGCCAGAATGCTGAGGCAAGCTCTTGGCTTCGCCGCGCCAGCGACCAACCGCAGAGCGCGACTCCGGCGACAATCCCCAGGTAACCGGCCGCCAGGCTTCCGGTTTCGCGGCGGCCGGTGAGCTTCCAGATCGCCGCTTCGAGGATGGCACCGCCATCAAGCGGCAGGGCCGGCAGGAGGTTGAAGAGGCCGGTGAAGACGTTGGACACCAGGCCCGCGTAGAGGATGACGGCTGCGACCCCGTGGTCCGCCGCCTGCCAACCAAGCCAGCAGGCCCCACCGAGCACGAGGTTGGCCGCTGGCCCAGCGGCGGCGATCGCAGCCGAGCGACCCGGCCCCTCGATCGGCCCAGAAAAGGCGGTATGTCCTCCAAAGAATGTCAAAGCGTATTCTCGGGCCTGGACTCCGAGCCGGCGGGCGGTCAGCCCGTGGGAGACCTCGTGGAAAAAGACAGAGACAAACAGCGCCGCGACAAACCCGGCCGCGATCCCGACGCCCGCACCCCAGCCCGCAACCTCGGCCACCTGGGGTGTGAACGCCGCCGTCAGGACAAGGGCGACGACAGCCCAGGACCATGTGAGGATGACCGGCACCCCGTCCAGGCGCCCAACCACGAGACCCGGTGTGCGCATGGAGGCCAGACTACCTCGGCGCTCGCTCCGGTCCGTCCGGTCCCCGCTCCGCGCACAACGGGACAATCGAGGCCGGCCAGCCCTGTCCGTCAACGAGATGACACAGGACCGTCGACTGCGTGCCGATCACTTCCCTCCACTTCCCCTTGACCTTGCGCAGATAGGCGGTGAACCCGACCACCCCGTTCGGCTCCTTGGGCGAGGCTATGTCCATGTCGGGTATGACCGCGTAGGTTCCCTCGACCTTCGCCTCGAACGGCGTGGCGAGCAGGTAGTAGGAGCTGGTGTCGGTCCCTAGGTCCGGGCTCCCGTACTTGGCTGCCTGCCGGATCGCCCACCTCACCCACCGGTCGAGCTCGCTCATGTAGACGTCCCGAGCCTCGGCGTCCGGAGCTGCGATCAGGGACTTTGCTGCCCGACTCACGGCTTTCGCACGCCCTGGAGCCGGCGCGACCTTGATCCGATACGAGACGGTCGCCCGCTGGGCCACGGAGAATGAGTACTTCCCTCTCGCCTTGGTTCTCGTGGACTTCACGCTGTGCCAGCCGTAGGACAAGAGCTTGCGCTGGAGCGTCACCTTGATCCCCTTGGCCGACGTTCCCGCTGGTGGCCGCACCTTTCCGGTGATCGTCGCCTTGGCTCCCCACTCGACCGTGGGCGCCACTTGGATCGTGATCACCGACGCTTCCGAACCAAGCACCGGCGCTTCCGAGCTGCGCCGCGACACCTCCGAGCCAACCACTGCGGACGATGGCGGCACTGCGGTCGTGACGCACACCATCCCGAGCGCTCCCGCAGCAAGGCGTGAGGCGAGGCGCTGCGAAACGGAAGGCATTGTTGCGGCTCCTTTGTCCGCTGTCTGATAACGGCGTCATAACAGTATCGCAGTTGAGACGTCAGCGCTGCCACGCCGGGCCGTGTCCCCACACCAATTATTGCGAAACGTGCAGTCGACGAGCCTTGACAGCGGTCTTGAACTGCACGTTGCGCGATAATCGGCGCGGTGGGGCGATACCACGCCCCATCCTCTACCCTGGCTCTCATGCCGACCCTCTCCCCGTCCCGCGCGCTCGACTTCCAACGCTGCCCCCTGCTCTTCCGCCTGCGCGTCATCGACAAGGTCCCCGAGCCGCCCTCCCCCGCCGCCGCACGCGGGACCCTGGTCCACGCGGTGCTCGAACGCCTCTTCGACCTTCCCCGCCCCGAGCGCACCGTCAGCGCCGCCCTCGCCCTCGTCGACCCCGCCTACCAGGCAATTTGCGCCAAGGATCCCCACATTCCCGGCCTGTTCGCCACCGAAGAGGAACGCCGCGACTGGCTCGCCTCCGCCGAGCCCCTCATCCGCGCCTACTTCACCTGGGAGGATCCCACGCGCCTCGAGCCTGAAGCTCGCGAACTCTTCATCGAGGCAGATTTGGGGGACGATGACGGCCTGAAGCTTCGCGGTTTCATCGACCGTCTCGACGTGGCGCCCGGCACCGGGGCTCTGCGCGTGGTCGACTACAAGACCGGCCGTGCCCCCGCACCTCGCTTCGCCGGCGAGGCTGAGTTCCAGGTCAGCTGCTACGCCCTGGCCCTTTGGAAAACCCGGGGCGTCATCCCCGCCATGCTCCAGCTTGTCTACCTCGGCAACGGTGGAGCGCTCCTGCGCTTCGAGCCCACCCAAGCCAACCTCGAGACGACGGAAGCTCGTCTACATGCGCTCCTGTCCGCCATCGTGCGCACTGCCGAATCGGGAGTCTGGCCTCCAGCCAAGGGCCCCCTCTGCGGTTGGTGCGCCCACCAGGCCCTATGCCCCGAGTTCGGCGGAACCCCACCCGAGCTCCCCCCCGACACCCTCGCGCGTCTCGGCCTTAAGGCCCCCCTTCCATAGGCCTATGGGGAGAACAGGCGGGCCGCAGGGTGGAAGAGGACGAGCGCATCCACCGAGTGCTCGGGGACCAGCATGTGCCCGTCGGTGATCTCGACTCCGATCCGGTCGGCCCCGACAAGGCGCGCCAGGTCGCCGCGCGCCGATAGGTCCGGGCAGGCAGGAAAGCCGAAGGAATAGCTCTGACCAGCGTCGATCCCGCGCTCTTTGCGCATGCGCTCGTGCCAGTGGTCGGCGAGCGCCTCAGCCAGCGCCGCCCCCAGCCCGTGAAGCTCGAAGAAGTCCCGGAAGCGCCCCGCCTCCCGCCACGCCGCGCCCACCTCGCCCCAGGCCGGCCCCACGCTCACGACCATCAGCCCAATCACGTCACCCTCAGCCCTCACAAAGTCGGCAAGACAGAGCCGCTCATCCCTTAGCTGTCGCGGGAAGCTCCAGCGCACCTCCCCTCCCTCATGCTGGACGATGACGGAATCGCCTTCAGCGTGAGCGGCGAAGAACCCGTAGGCCACCCCAGCCTGCGCGATTCCCTGCATGCGGACCTCCGCGAGCAGCTCCCGGAGTCGGGGCTCACCCTGCTCTGCCAACTCCTCAGGGCTCCCACGCAACCCCCATCTCCCGGCGAACAGCGCCCGCCGATCGAGGTGACTCAAGTAGTCGTCCAGCGGAATCCCCCGCACCCGTCGTGCCATCATGGGCCGCCATCGTGCGCCGCATTGCCGGGCGCGGAGGAAAGCTCGCGGAGGATAGTGAGGCCCTCGAAGGCATCCTTGGCGTAGCGGACCTCGCCGGCGTAGAGGGGGGCGAGGCTCTCCTCGACGTGGCGGCGCGTGAGGGCGGCTCCGCCGAGAATGACCGGGATCCGCAGACCTCGGGCGTTCATTTCCGCCAAGTTCTCGCGCATCACCTCGACCGACTTCACGAGCAGGCCCGACATGCCGATCGCCAGGGCGTCGTGTTCCTGGGCCGCGGCAAGCATCGAGGTCAGAGGCTGTTTGATGCCGAGGTTGTGGACCGTGAAGCCGTTGTTTGACAGGACAATGTCAACGAGGTCCTTGCCGATGTCGTGGACGTCGCCGCGCACGGTCGCCAAGACCACACCGGGCTGACCACGACGATCCGCAGAACCAGCGGCCGCAAGGTGCGGCTCGAGGTGCGTGACAGCCGCCTTCATGGCCTCGGCCGACTGGAGGACAAAGGGCAGCTGGGTCTGGCCCGCCCCGAACTGCTCCCCCACCTCGGCCATCGCGGGCAGAAGGAGGTCGTCGACGATGACGGCGGCCGTGAGGGTGCGCAGCGCCTCCTCAAGGTCGTCGGCAAGCCCGGCCTTGTTGCCCTCGATAATGCGTCGCCTGAGACGCTCTGCAACGGGCAGGGTGGACTGCGCCGACGCGGCCACTGAGGCACCGCCCGCCCCGAGAAGGACAGCAAGCGCGTCGCTGGGTCCCTGCTCCCAAACAAGCGCCCTGGCAGCATCGCGGAGCGCAGGATCAAGACGATCCAACGGCGTGATCCGGCCCGGGTGGATGATCGCGGCGCTCAATCCGCAGGCCATAGCCTCGAAGAGGAAGACCGAGTTCAGCACCACGCGGACGGGCGGGGCTAGGCCAAAGGAGACGTTCGAGACACCGAGCATGAGCCCGACCGCCGGGTGGGCGGCGTGGATCGCTTGGAGGGCGCGCAGGGTCTCGGCTCCATCTCGACGAGTCTCCTCCGCGCCTGTTGCGATGGGGAAGGTGAGGGGATCAATGATGATGTCCCGCTCGTCGAACCCCAGCTCAACCAGAGTTTCGATGAGGCGATCCGCAACACGGACCTTCTGCGCCGCAGTCCGGGCCTGGCCCTCTTCGTCAATGGTGAGAGCAACGACGGCCGCCCCATGCTCACGAATCACCGGAGCCAGAGCCCGCAGTCCGACACCGCCGTCCTCAAGGTTGACCGAGTTGACAATGGCCCGCCCCCCCAGACACTCCAGCGCGGCCTCAACGGTCGCCGGGTCGGTGGAATCGACCATGACCGGAAGGGTCTGCTCGGTGTTGAACCGGGCTGCAATCCTCGCCATATCAGCTGGGCCATCGCGCCCGACCGCATCGACGGACAGGTCGATCACATGCGCGCCATTCCGCGCCTGCTCACGGGCCATTGCCACGCAAGTATCGAGGTCATCGGCGGCGATCGCCTCGCGGAAGGCCTTGGACCCCTGGGCATTGGTCCGCTCCCCGATCGAGAGAATCGTCGCGTCCTGCCGCAACGACACCGCGTGGTAGAGCGACGAGACGCAGCCAGCCGTCGAATCCGCAGGCGAGCGGGCAGGCAGCGGGCGGTGAGCCAGGCGCCGCACCACCGCCGCCAGGTGCTCCGGCGTCGTACCGCAACATCCACCGACGATGGCGACCCCCACCTCCTCGACAAACTGTGCCAACGCCTGAGCCAGCTCCTCGGCTGCGAGACGGTAGATCGCGCCATCGTCCGTCATATCCGGAAGACCAGCGTTGGGCATGACGGAAACGAGCGGAAGCGCCGCCGCGACCTGGCGCAGGTGCTCGCCCATCGCGTCGGGACCGGTCGCGCAGTTCAGACCCATCCCGTCAATCCCCAGCGCCGCGAGAGCCGTCACCGCCGCGCGGGTCTCGGTGCCCAGGAGCAGAGTCCCCGTCGGCTCGACCGTGACCTGGACGATGACGGGCGCGGCGACTCCGGTGGCCGTCACCGCGCGCTGGGCGCCGATCGCGGCCGCCTTCGCCTGGAGGAGGTCCTGGCAGGTCTCGATGAGCAGGAGGTCCGCTCCGCCATCGAGCATCGCCGTTGCCTGGGTCTGGTAAGCGTCGCGGATGGCGGAGAACGGGACGGTCCCCAGCGACGGGAGCTTGGTGCCTGGGCCCATCGAGCCGAAGACCCAGTGGCCCGGGCCCGCCTGGTCCGCGGAATGCCTGGCCAGGCGAGCGCCGGCGAAGGCGAGTTCGTGGAGGCGGTCGGCGATTTTGTGGTCAGCGAGCGCGGTGAGGTTGGCTCCGAAGGTGTTGGTCGTGACCGCGTCGACGCCCGCAGCGAGGTATTCTGCGTGGATTTCCTCGATGACCTGCGGTTTGGTGACATTGAGGATCTCTGGGCACCCCTCGGTCGGCGCAAAGTCCTCGGGGCGCAGGCGCGCGGCCTGGATCTGAGTTCCCATCGCCCCATCAGCGATGATGACCTCGCGGCCCAAGACCTCGCGCAACCCGCTGCTCACGGCGCCAATCCTAGGGGACCGGCTAGGCTGGGGGCATGGCTTCCTCCTCGCGCGATCGGATCGCCATCACCGCGTTTGCCGGCTGGAACGACGCCGGCGGCGCCGCGACGGACGCAGTTGAGCACCTCGCGGCCCTGTGGGAGGCCGAACT
>WQYN01000014.1 GCA_009781225.1 Micrococcales bacterium
GGCGCTGCCCTCTTCTTCGACCTTCGGGTTGAGGCGCTAATCCGGCGAAGGACACGACGCGGAGAGGTGGGTGGCTCGGGGGAGGTATCAGACACGCTCGACCCTTCCCTCCTGGACAACAAACCGGGCCGCTTCAAGCCCGGCGGGCACATCGTCGACGACCGCGCAGGTGATGAGCGCCTGATCGGCCTGGTCAAGGACATGGGTCAGCGCACGGCGACGCCGCGAGTCGAGTTCAGCGAAGACGTCGTCGAGGAGCAGGACTGGAGGGCCGTCATCGTCCGTGTTTAGGAGGTAAAAGGAGGCTAGGCGTAGGGCGAGGGCGGCGGACCAGGTTTCGCCGTGACTGGCGTGGCTGCGGGCGGGGAGCTGGGAGATCGTGAGATCCATCTCATCGCGGTGCGGCCCGACGAGGTTGACGCCCCGCTCGATCTCCTTGGGTCGAGCTTGGAGGAGCGCGAGGAGGATTTGTTCTTCGAGTTCCGGGGTGGTCGCCGCAGGGGGGTCGGGGAGACTGGAACGGTAGGTCGCGGCGAAGGTTGCGCCATCGGCCACTTCTGCGTAGGCCTGGGCGGCGAGGGGAGCCAGCGCATGAACGAGGGCGATGCGGGCCTGGGTGAGGCTCGCCGCGTGGCGAGCCAGGTGAGCATCCCAGGCGTCGAGCGTGCTCAGGCTTGCCGAACGCCCGGCGAGGCGGGCGGTCTTCAGGAGGCTCGCACGTTGTTTGAGGACTCGTTCGTAGTCGGAGATGACACCGGCCAGACGGGGGGTGCGTTGGACGAGGAGTTGGTCGAGAAAGGCGCGCCGAGCCTGGGGGTCTGCCTTGATCAGGGCGACGTCTTCGGGGGCAAAGATCACCGCCTTGACGTGCCCAAGGACGCTGCGTAGGGGCGTGGCGGGAAGGCCGTTGACGCGGGCTCGGTTGGGTCCGGCGGCGTGGATATCGATTTCGACGCTCGTTGTGCGTCCCTGGTCGCGGGCGTGGCAGGCGGCGAGGGCTCGTTCGGCACCGACACGGATGAGAGGGGCGGTTGAGGAGACGCGGTGGGATCCTAGGGTCGCAAGAAAGCCGACTGCTTCGAGAAGGTTGGTTTTCCCCTGGCCGTTCGCGCCGAGAAACACCGTGGCACCGGGCTCGAGGGTGAGGTCGAGGGCGTGATAGGACCGAAAGTCACGCAGGGCCAGGTGGCCGATCTCCATCGCGTGTCCGCCGGGCAGGCTAGGAGGCGAAGCGGATGGGGACGAGGAGGTACTGGAAGGAGTCGTCCGCCGGACCGTCGACGGTGTTTTGGCCCTTGAACAGGACGGGCTTGGTCGGATGGGACATCGAGACCCGGACGTAGGGGGTCGTGACGGCCGCCAACCCTTCGGCAAGGTAGATGGGGTTGAAGGCAACGGCGATGTCCTCACCGCTCAGGGCCGCTTCGATGACCTCGACAGCCCTGGCTTCCTCGGATCCTCCCGCGGTCAGTGTTGCTTCCCCCTCGACAAATGCAATGTGAAGAGGAGTGTTTCGGTCGGTGACCAGGACGACACGGCGGACCGCCTCGATGAGAGAGGGAACCGACAAGACCGCCTCGATGGGGCTTTCTGCCGGCAGGAGCTTGCGGATCGCCGGGTAGTCACCGTCAATGAGCAAGGTTGTCGTGTGGCGACCATCAGCCTCAAATCCCACGATGTCGCTCGCTGCATCCTCCGAGAGATCCAGGGAGACCCTCGCGGTCCCGGAGAACGTCTTGGCGATCTCCCGCAGTGTCCTGGCTCGCACGAGTGCGCGCGTGGAGAACTGAGGATTCGCTGGCGTCCATGGCACTTCCCGAATGGCCAACCGGTAGCGGTCGGTAGCTAGGAAGGTGACATGTTGCCCGTTGAACTCCATCAGGACACCAGTCAGAAGGGGAAGAGTCTCGTCGGTCGTCGCCGCGGTGGCGACTTGCCCGACCGCTTCGGAGAAAGCAGAGGCGTCGATGGACCCTGCGACGGGCGGCATCGCTGGGAGAGTTGGGTAGTCATCCAGGGCCATGCACGGCAGGGAGAAGATTGCTGTCCCGCAGGTAATGACCACTTTTTGCCCCTCAGTCACCACCTCGACGGGCTTGGACGGCAGGGCCTTGGCGATCTCGGAGAGGAGCTTGCCGGGGATGAGGACTTCGCCCGGCTCTTCCACATCGACGGAGATCTGGACCTTCGCGGAGACTTCGTAGTCAAACGCGGAAAGTCCAAGGCAGCCTCCCTCTTCGTGGGTCGTGACTACATGAACGCCCGCGAGCACGGGAGCCGGAGGTCGGTGGGGCAAGCCCCGGGCGACCCAGCTCACCGCTTCGGCTAGGACGTCTCGCTCGACGCGGAACTTCATCGTGCTGCTCCTTATGGGTTGTCTGTGCGTCCCGTTCCTTGGGAGGCCCACGTGTTGGACGTCAACCTTACGCCCTTATGAGGTTTTCCGCGATGTCAGGGCCAGTGAACGGGAGGTGAACAGCGATGTACGCGATGGTTCGATCCAACTATAGAGAAGGTCGTAGTCGTAGTAGGAGCGGTGGATACGGTGGGAAAGCCCTGTTAGTGCAGGTCAGAGGCTTGGGTCGTGGTGGATGAGGTGGAGCATCGTTGGGGGATGACGGGGATGGCGGTGGGGATGGCGGCGAGAGAAGGGATCGTTCTCCACAGACGAAGGGCCAGTTTTCCACAGACTGCCAGCTGACGGTCCACAAAGTTGTGCACAGGTGTGTACGGCAAGTGGGAGGGCAGGGGGCTGGTGAACAATCCCCGACGTCTACGGTCGCCAGCCTCCTACCGGCTGGCGCTCTGCTTGACGATGCGGGTGAGTTCGGCGACTTGGTTGAAGACCGAGGGTTTTTGCTCCAGATCCGCTCTGACCTTGCGATCGGCGTGCAGGACGGTCGAGTGGTCGCGGCCTCCGAACTGGGTTCCGATCTTGATCAGGGAGAGTTCGGTGAGTTCGCGACACAGGTACATGGCGACCTGGCGGGGGTGGGCAATGTTGTGGGATCTGGAGGGGCCGCAGAGTTCTTCCATCGAGAGATTAAAGAACTTGGCCGTCTGGCCGATGATGAGGGAGGCGGTGATGAGAGTCTCGTCATCCATGATGATCTCGCGCAGGACGACTTCGGCGAGGGTGCGGTCAACGACCTGGTGGTTAAGGGAGGCGTAGGCGGTTACCCGAATGAGCGCGCCCTCCAGCTCACGGATGTTGTGGTGGATCTTCGAGGCGATGTACTCAAGGACATCGTCGGGGGTCAGCATCCCCTCGCGTTCGGCTATGTGGCGCAGGATCGCGATCCGGGTCTCGATGTCGGGGGGGACAACATCGGTCATCAGACCCCACTCAAAGCGAGACCTCAGCCGGTCCTCGAAGCCGCCCAGCTGTTTGGGAGGGACATCAGAGGTGATGACAACCTGTTTGTGAGACTTGTGGAGGGTGTTGAAGGTGTGGAAGAACTCCTCCATCGTCTGTTCCTTGCCCTGGAGGAACTGGATGTCGTCGATGAGTAGGACGTCGGATTCGCGGTAACGACGCTGGAACTCGTCGGTCTTCTGCTCGCGGATCGCGTTGATGAAGTCGTTGGTGAACTCCTCGGAGGTCGTGTACCGCACCGAGAGGGTCGGGTCGATAGCAAGGGCGTTGAGGCCGATCGCGTGAAGAAGGTGGGTCTTGCCCAGTCCCGAGCCGCCGTAGATGAACAGGGGGTTGTAGGCCTTGCCGGGAGCATCAGCGACGGCAACAGCGGCGGCGTGAGCGAAACGGTTCGACGGGCCAATGACGAAGGATTCGAAGGTGTAGGCGGGGTTGAGGCCCTGAGCCATCGGGTTTTCGACCGGCGCGACGGCTGGGCGAGGCGGGGCGAGCATGGGCTCAGGCTCGATGGGCTCGGTGAGGTGAGGGACGTCATCGTGCGCCTCAAGGGAGGGATCCACGGCGATGAGGGGACGCAGCTCACGGTCGGGACCGGCCGCGTTGCGGATGGCCTCGGCGAGAGTCTCCCCGGAGTTGTTCTCGATGTAGTCCTTGGCGTACTGGGTGCCCACGGACAGCAAGATCATGCCATCGACGATGGCGACAGGCTTGAGCATGCGGATGTAGCCGAGCTGCGCGCCGGTGACGGCCGTGTTCGCGACGAGGGCGAGCACGGTCTGCGACCACAGCTCCTTGAGGGTGGGTGCGTCGGCCACCGGGGGTCCCTTCGATTCGAAGCGGCATAGGCTACCGTGCAGCCTACTAGGGCTACCGGACTTCGCGGACACGTCAGCGTAGTCGAACGATGGCGAAAGGGCTGTCCTGAGGTCGGGCCGCGGGAGGGCTCGTTTGACCGAGGGTGGGCTGGGCACGTAGCGTTAGTGCGGCTGACTCGACAGCCTTGCGTGCGCGCGCCTGGGACCACCGGGCGCGTTTGGAGCGAACGAACAGTGTGTGCCGAGGTCGGGTGCGTGCACAGGACGTGGGAGTACGAGACGTGACGAAGCAGACGTTTCAACCTAACAACCGGCGGCGGGCCAAGAAGCATGGCTTCAGGCTGCGGATGCGTACCCGCGCGGGCCGGGCAATCATCGCGGCGCGGCGCCGTAAGGGCCGCAGCGAGCTTTCGGCCTGAGATCAACCCAGGTGCTTCCCGCCCAGCACCGGCTCAGGCGTCCGGCAGACTTCGCGCAGGTGGTGCGTGGGCATGTGCGCGCCTCCAGGCCGCCCCTTGTGATTCACCTCAGGGCGGGCGAGGCTGGTCCTGCAAGGGCGGGCTTTGTTGTGGGCAAAGCTGTGGGGAACGCCGCGCGACGCAATCGAGTCAAGAGGCGGCTTCGGGCGTTGGTCGCCGGGTCGTTGCCTACGCTTCCTGACGGGTGTCGGCTGGTGGTGCGGGCGGTGGCGGGCGCGGGCGAAGCAAGCTGGGAACAACTGGCGTGGAGGTACGAAGGCGCGCTGGCCGAGGCCCTGGGGAAGCTCAACGGTGAGCGCGAGGGGGTTGTGGATGTCGCCTAAGAAGGTGGTGATGGTGGCGCGGCGAGCGCCGGCAGGAATGCTGGTCGGGTTGCTGCGCGCCTACCAGCTCGTGATCTCTCCCATGCGAGGGCCGAGCTGCCGCTACTACCCTTCCTGCTCGGCCTACGCTCTGACGGCGATCCGTCGACATGGTGCGGCTAGGGGATTCGCTTTGGCGGTGTGGAGAGTCTTGCGGTGTAATCCGTGGAGTAAGGGCGGGGTGGATCATGTGCCGCACCGCTTGGCGACGATGCCGCGGCCTGGTGCCGTAGAGGAGGTGCACGGAGTTTCATGGACAGCTTCCTGAGACCGATCATGGTGGTCGTGGCCCACATCATGGGCTGGACGCACTCGTTGTTCTCCCAGTTCCTTAACCCCGACTCGGGTCTGGTGTGGGTGTTGAGCATTGTCTCGCTCGTCGTGGTCATGAGGGTGGCCATGGTCCCGCTCTTCGTCAAACAGATCCGGTCCTCCCGGGGGATGCAGCTGCTTCAGCCGGAAATGCAGAAGATCCAAAAGAAGTATAAGGGCAGGTCAGACCCTATTTCCCGTCAGCGTCAGAGCGAAGAGATGATGGCGCTGTACAAGAAACATGGGACGAACCCCTTCTCCTCCTGCCTTCCGATCCTCTTGCAGTCCCCGTTCTTCTTTGCGCTGTTCAGGGTGCTCAACCAACTCAAGAAGATCTCAGAGGGGATCGTTCCGCCCATCGGGCCCATTGACCAGGCGTTGGCGTCCTCCGCCGAGGGATCCTCGCTCTTCGGGGCGCCCTTGTCCTCGACGTTCATGCTGGCAAACGAGTCCCCTCCGGGAGTCTCACCGATCACGGTGAGGGTCGTCACGGTCATACTTATCGTCTTGATGTCGGCGACCGTGTTCACGACTCAGCGGCAGCTGACGATGAAGAACATGCCGGAGTCCGCCAAGGACAACCAGATGTTCCGGATGCAGAAGGTGATGCTGTACATGATGCCGCTCATCTTCGCGGCTTCCGGGGTCAACTTCCCGCTCGGAGTGCTCGTCTACTGGCTGACGACGAACCTGTGGTCGATGGGCCAACAGTTCTTTGTCATCCGACGCATGCCCGCTCCCGGCTCGGAGGCGGAGCAGCGCCAGCTCGAGCGCAAGCAGAAGAAGAAGCCACGCAAGACCAAGGGGGGCGAGGCGTCATCGGCCGCAGAGGGCGAGGACGAGGAGAAGCAAGCTACCCCAGGACAGCGACAGCAGCCCAAGAAGAGCGCGTCGCGGTCCCAACGCAAGAAGTCCGGCCCAAAGCCAGGCGGGTGAGATCAGGGGCGTCGCGGGAGCGAGAGCGCCCGAGGAAGAGAGAGGTGGCATCGTGTCCGACGAGGCCAAGGCAACAACACAAGTCAATGCGGCACCAGCGACACTGACGCAACTCGAGGACGAGGGCGAAATTGCTGCTGACTACCTCGAGGAGCTGCTGGACATTGCGGACCTAGACGGCGACATCGACATTGATGTCGAGCATGGACGGGCCTGCGTGGCGGTGGTGACAGAGCCGGAGGCGGGAAACTCCTTGGGACGGCTCGTCGGGTCAGATGGCGAGGTGCTCGAGGCACTTCAAGAGCTGACACGCCTGGCGGTCCAAGCGCGCACCGGGGAGCGTTCCCGGCTCATGCTCGACGTCGGTGGGTATCGCGCGGGGCGTCGGGCTGAACTGAGCCGAGTGGCCGAGAGAGCCATCAGTGACGTCAAGGACAAGGGCGTCGCGGTCTCACTCGAACCGATGAACGCCTTCGAACGCAAGGTGGTTCACGACGCGGTTTCGGCGGCGGGGCTCGTGAGCGAATCGTCGGGAGTTGAGCCGGAGCGGTTTGTCGTGATCCGGACGGCCTAGTGGTCGTTCCTCCGGCCGGGTGCCAGGCGCTGTTTGGCGCAGCCTGGGGACCGATGCAGCAGTTTGCGGCGATGCTTGCCTCACGTGGGGATCTGCTGGGGGTGATCGGTCCTGGCGAGGTTGATCGGCTGTGGGAACGGCACCTGGTGAATTCCGCGGCGGTCGTGGGCTTCCTTCCGGCGACTGGGTCTGTCATTGATTTGGGATCAGGTGCGGGGTTTCCCGGGGTGGTGGTCGCGGCGATGCGGCCGGATCTTGAGGTGGAGCTGGTCGAGCCTATGGAGCGGAGGGTGTCCTGGCTGGAATCAGTCGTCGGGGAGCTGGGGCTGGAGAACACGGTCGTGACCCGAGCGCGGGCCGAGGAACTCTCAGGGATGCGCGAGGCTGACGCGGTGGCGGTGCGGGCCCTGGCTCCGATGCGTGGTCTCGCGCCTTTGGTGGGGGGGCTTTTGGCAACAGGGGGAACGATGGCGGCCCTCAAGGGTCGGCGAGTTGCTGCCGAGGTCGCTGTGGCGCAGAAGGCCCTGGTCAAGGCGGGGTTGCGGAGGGTTTCGGTGAACGAGGTTCAGATGCTCTCCGGTGGGGAGTCGACGTGGGTCGTGACGGCCGTGAAGCGGTGAATTGTTTCACGTGAAACGGTGCGGTCTTCGTGTCCCTGGGGTCCTGTAGCGTTAGGGGCCTTCGGGACGTTCGGAGCGTTTCACGTGAAACAATTCCGGGTTGGAACCCGGCGGGCGATACCGTCAGGAGGCGGTCGTTGGTAGGAAGCTGTGGGGGAAGGAGTCAGCGGCATGGACGGTGACCTGAGGGTCGGTCGAGCGGGGGCGACGCAGCCTCCGGGAACCGTCGAGCTCAACCACGTCGAGGCCGAGACGCCGGCGCCATCCCGCCCGACCGACTCTCAGACTCCCCTGGCTGCCGCCGCCGCGAGAGACGCCCGGCGACGGATCGAGCTTCGGGACGCCGAGTTCCCTCTTCCCCGCCGAGCACGGGTCATTGCGGTGGCCAATCAGAAGGGTGGGGTGGGGAAGACCACCTCGACGGTCAACATCGCAGCTGCTCTGGCCCAGCGGGGCGCGCAGGTTCTCGTCATCGACATCGACCCACAGGGCAACGCGTCGACGGCGCTGGGGGCGTCACACCAGTCGGGGACTCCGTCCATTTACCACGTGGTGCTGGGACAAGCACGGGCGAGGGACGTCATCGTCCCCTGTTCGACGATTCCGGGGCTGTGGTGTCTGCCGGCGACGATTGACCTCTCAGGTGCGGAGATCGAGCTCGTGGGACTCGAGAGCCGAGAATCGCGACTGGCGCGGGCGCTGTCTGGACTGTCGAGCGACTGGATCGCCCAGGGCGCGCGCCGCTTCGACTACGTCTTCATCGACTGCCCGCCGAGCCTTGGGCTGCTCACGGTAAACGCCCTCGTCGCGGCGCGCGAGGTCCTCATCCCGATTCAGTGCGAGTACTACGCCCTCGAAGGGCTCTCGCAGCTGCTGAGCAACATCGAACTGGTGCGCAGCCGACTCAACGGGGATCTGCGGGTCTCAACGATCTTGATGACCATGTTCGACGGGAGGACCAATCTCTCAGGGGATGTGGTTCGCGAGGTGCGCGGACACTTCCCCAACCTGGTGCTTCACGCCCTCGTCCCGCGATCGGTTCGAGTCGCGGAGGCGCCAGGTTATGGCGAGACGGTCCTGACCTACGATGCTGCTTCGACGGGCGCCCTTGCCTATCTTGAGGCGGCCCACGAGATTGCCCGGCGGGGCGCGGAAGGGAACTAAGAGACGATGAGCGAGAAACGGCGAGGCCTCGGACGGGGCCTGGGCGCCCTGATTCCCCCGGCCGAGATCCCCGCAACTGACCGGCCCCGACCCGTCGATGTGTTCTTCGAAGCGCTGACCAGCTCGGGGAAGGCGGAGGCGACTGCGGCGGTGGAGGGGGAGGGCCTCGTTCCCGTACCCGGGGCCGCCTTCGCCGAGATTCCCATCGAAGCGATCCGGGCGAACCCCCGCCAGCCCCGCGCTGTTTTTGACGATGTGGCCGCTGAGGAGTTGACGGCTTCGATCCGGGAGGTGGGACTCCTCCAGCCGATCGTTGTTCGGCCTTTGGACGAGCCCGACGGCGGCGTTGCCTACGAACTGGTCATGGGCGAAAGGCGATGGAGGGCAGGCCAGGAGGCAGGGCTGGAGACGATTCCCGCCATCGTCCGCAAGACGGCTGATGAGGAGCTGCTGCGTGACGCGCTCCTGGAGAACCTTCACCGCGCCCAGCTCAACCCGCTCGAGGAAGCCGCGGCCTACCAGCAGCTTCTCGACGACTTTGGGTGCACCCAGGAAGAACTCTCGCGGCGTATCGCCCGGTCGCGACCGCAGATCTCTAACACGCTGCGGCTGCTCAAGCTGCCGCCGCCGGTCCAGCGGCGCCTGGCCGCCGGGGTCCTGACCGCTGGCCACGCTCGCGCGCTCCTTGGGCTCGCAGATGCGGCCGCAATGGAGCGACTGGCGCAGCGGATTGTTGCCGAGGGGATGTCGGTCCGCAGCGTCGAAGAGGCCGTGGCCCTGGGCGGTGAGCCCGAGAAGCCCAGGCGAGGAGGCACGCGGGCCGGAACGAAGACCGAAGCACTCGACGCCCTCGAAGAACGACTCGGCGACCGCTTCGACACGCGAGTCAAGGTTCACCTAGGAAAAACCAAAGGCCGTCTCACAATTGAGTTCGCCTCTGTCCAAGACCTCAACCGAATCCTAACCACCCTAGCCCCCGGCGACCCCGGGATCCTCAAAGGACAAGAACCCGCGTAGGCAAAAGTCACAAACCCAGGGTTGTGCATGCGGACGCGCAACGGAGTCAGGCATTTGCGCTGGTCACAAGGCTGACGCGAATGTCGTCTTGGCCGCGGACCTGGGTTTGTGACTTTTGCACCTTGGGGGTGGGGGGGCGGGTTGGGTTAGGGGGTGGGGAGGGAGGCTTCTACTAGGTTGCGGTAGAGGGTGGGGAGGGTGTGGCCTGCGGCTAGGGCGGCTTGGGGGAGGAGGGAGGTCTCTTGCATGCCGGGGGCGACGTTGGCTTCGAGGAAGTAGAGGGCGCCATCGTTCGCCAGGATGGCGTCGGTGCGCGAGAGGCGGACCATGCCTAGGGCGTCGTGGGCGGCGAGGGCTAGGTGGGCCGCTCGCTCGGCGTCGGTCTCGGTCAGGCGCGCGGGAGCGAAGAACTCGGCGCGGCCGGGGTTGTAGCGGGCGTCGTAGTCGTAGAAGCCGTCGGTGACGATCTCGACGGCGGGAAGCGCGACCGGGCCGTCTCCGAGATCAACGACGCTGATGGCGAGTTCGACGCCGCTCACCGCTTCCTCGATGAGGGCGACTTCGTGGTAGGCGAAGCACTGAACCAGGGCCTTGCCCAAATGCGCGGGATCCTCGACCTTTGAAACGCCCAGAGCCGAGCCGCCCTCCGAGGGCTTGACCACGACCGGCAGGCCGAAGCGCTCGCAGATCAGCGCGAGGAGGGCGTCGGCCCCCAGCTGCTGGAAGAGCGACTGGGGGAGGGTGAGGAAGCGGGGAGTGGCCAGTCCGGCGCGAGCGATCGCCGACTTGGCGACCGGCTTGTTCCAGGCGGCACGGCAGGCGCGCGGCGGGGAACCCAGGTAGGGAATGCCCAGGAGGTCGAGGACATCACGGACGGAGCCGTTCTCGCCCGTGGCTCCATGGAGCAAGGGCCAGACGATGTCGGGAAGCTTCTTGGCGTCATCGAGCACCGCCAGCAGGTCAAGGCCAAGGTCGGCAACGCGGACGCGGCAGCCGGCCTCGCGCAGGGCCTCGGCGACTCGTCGCCCTGAGCGCAAGGAGACGTCGCGCTCATGGGAGAGCCCGCCGGCGAGGATAAGGACGTTCGGATCAGCGCTGCTCATGGCGGTCATCCTACTTCTGAGAGGGCGGCTATTTGGGTGGGTTGTAGGGGGAGTTGATCGTGATGACCACGGGCTTGGAGGAGATGATCTTCCCCTTGGCGGTCTTGATTTGCGTGACGCTCGCGACGACGAGCGGCAGGTCATCGTCGATGGGAATCGGAGCGAAGGGAGACTTGGCGGTCTTGATGCTCAAGGCGAGAGAGGCGCAGGGCACCTTTACCCACGGGGCGGTGGTCGTCACGGTCTTGCCTGCGCGGCTGGACTCGTTCTTGTCGCGAACACGGCAGTTGCCCTTGGTGCCGAAGCCCTTGACGTCGACCTGCAGGCGGTAGGTCTTGCTCTTGCCTTTGTTGTAGGTCGCTGCGTACTTGCCGTTGGCCTTCACCGTGATGGACGGCTTCTTCGCTTTTGCCCAGGAGGGGCGAAGGCAGACCTTGGTGCGAGTGCGGCTGTCGGTGAGGGTGCAGTCGGCGGCGCGGGCGGGCGCGGCGGTGAGGGTCAGCGCCAGGCCGAGTGTGACGGCGCCGGCGATTGCGGGGCGAAGCATTCTCATGTTTCAGACTCCTGTTCGTGTTGGTGGGTTGGTTAGGCCAGATCTGGCGCGGGCACGTCGATGTCGGCGGGTAGGTCGTCGGGCAGTTGGTCGGGGTGGCCGAACATCTCGACCAGCTCGAGTTCGCGGCGCACCACCCCAGACAGGCGGCGAATCCCCTCGCGGATCCGTTCCGGGGTGGGGAAGCAGAAGGACAGGCGCATGTGATCGGCGCCCTGTCCGTCGGCGTAGAACCCGGTGCCGGAGACGTAGGCCACGAGCGCAGTGGTCGCGCGGGGAAGCATCGACTTCGTGTCGATCCCGGGCGGGGTCTTGGTCCAGATGTAGAACCCGCCCTCGGGAATGTTCCAGGAGCACTCAGGCAGGAACTCGCTCAGCGCCTCGTTCATGGTCTCGCAGCGGACCCGGTAGGCGTCGCGATAGTCGGCGATCTGCCCGCGCCAGTCCACGGATTCGAGATAGGCGGCGATCGAAAGCTGAGAGTAGTGGGAGGGACACAGGATCGCGGATTCGCTGGCCAAGACAAGGCGTTCGCGCACCGCATGTGGCGCAGACGCCCACCCCATCCGGTAGCCCGGCGCAAGCAACTTAGAGAAAGTCCCCAGGTAGAGGACCCCTTCGGAGTCCAGGGAGTGGAGGGCTGGGATGATCGACCCGTCGAAGGCGAGCAGTCCGTAGGCGTTGTCCTCGACGACAAGGACTCCGGCCGACTGGCAGATCGCGAGGATCTCCTCGCGCCGCGCCATCGGCAGCCTCACCCCGGCCGGGTTGTGGAAGTTGGGGATGAGATAGAGGAACTTGATGGTGCGCCCTTGCTTAGCGCACATCGCCAGCGCCTCGCGCAGCGCCTCGGGCACCAGGCCGTGCTCATCCATCGGCACGTGGACGACATCCGCCTCGTAGGCGCGAAAGACTCCCAGCGCTCCTACATAGGACGGCCCCTCCGCGAGCACGACGTCCCCGGGATCGCAGAAAATGCGTGTCACCAGGTCTAACGCCTGCTGGGAGCCGGTGGTGATGACGATGTCGTCGGGATGCGGCCGCATATGCTCCTCGGCCATGACCTCGACGATTGCTTCGCGCAGCTTGGGATGGCCCTGGCCGTTGCCGTACTGGAGCGCGGTGGTGCCGTCGGTCGCGATGAGATCCGCCGTCACCTTCGCGACGATCTCCATGGGCAGGGCCTCCAGGAAGGGCATCCCGCCCGCCAGTGACACCACTTCTGGCCGGTTGGCCACGGCAAACAAAGCTCGCGTCTCCGAGGCTTTCATTCCGAGCGTCCGGGCGGCGTACGCTCCATACCAAGGGTCGAGACGGGTTCCGCTGGGCTTCGCGGACATGAAAACCTCCTTCAGATGTGAGTTGAGATCACGGACGATGGCGCACGGTGCGCCCGACGATTCTCTCACGCCCGACAGGCGCCCGTGCCGCTCCCCCGTTCGCTCTTCGGGAATCGCGGCACCTTAGGGTCACGGGGACGATGACGATCAAGCCGACTTGCCGTGTGCCACGAAGTCCCCGCGAAGCACCAATCCGAAGCAGGGCGGGGGTGGGGGGCTTAGGTGATGTGCGGGGAGAGTTCGGCCAGGAGGAGGGACTTCGGCTTGGCGCCGACGATGGAGTGGATGAGGTCGCCCCGCAGGTAGAGGTTGAGAGTGGGAATCGAGGTGATGTTGTAGCGCTGGGGCGTTACGGGGTTCTCATCGACGTTCATGGCGACGACCTTGAGGGTGCCAGGGTGCTCGGCCCCGATCTGGGCGACGATGGGGCTCACCTGCCGACATGGCCCGCACCACGGGGCCCAAAAGTCCACAAGGACGGGGATGGTCGCGCGCATGACCTCGGCATCGAAGGTCTGGTCGGTGACGGCGGGTAGGTCGGCCATGGCGCTCACTCCTGTTCTCAGCGGGGGATCGTCGTCGATTCTATGGGCGATGCCCGGCGCGCGGGCTGAAGGAACCCCAGCGCGTCGAGTGCCGGGCGGTGTCCCTTCAGAAAGACGCGCTACTCAGACTCAAGGTACCCCAGCGCATCGAGCGCGGCCCGAGCCCCGGACCCCGCGGCGGTGATCGCCTGGCGGTAGATCGCGTCCACAACATCGCCGCAGGCAAAGACCCCGGGAACCGAGGTGTGGCTCCTGCCCGGCTCGACCAGAATGTGGCCCTCCGGATCAAGGTTGAGCTGGCCTTGCACCAGCTCCGAGCGCGGAGTATGGCCGATGGCGACAAACACGCCGTCCGCCGCCAGCTCACGTCGAGCCCCGGTCAAGGTGTCCGTCAGTTCCACGCCAGCGACGCGCTCGGCCCCCAGGATGTCGGTGACGACCGAGTTCCAGGCAAAGGAGATCTTCGGCTCCTCGAAGGCACGCGCGGCGACCCGATGGGCGGCCCGCAGCTGGTCACGGCGGTGGATTATGACGACGCTCGAGGCAAAGCGAGCCAGGAAGGTCGCCTCCCCCACCGCCGAGTCGCCACCCCCCACCACGACAATGGGCCGACCCCGATAGAACGCACCATCGCAGGTCGCACAGTAGGAGACTCCCCGCCCCACCAGCTGCTTCTCGCACTCCAGGCCGAGCGTGCGATACGCCGAGCCGGTCGCGAGAATGAGCGCCCGCGCCCGGTGGACTGTGCCGTCAGAAGTCTCGACCTCCTTGATGTCACCTGCCGTGGCGACACGAATCGCATCATCGGGGACGATGACGGCGCCGAGCCTTTCGACCTGCGCTCGCATCCGCTCCATAAGCTCTGGGCCGTAGATACCGTCGGGGAACCCCGGGTAGTTCTCGATCTCAGTCGTCGTGGTCAGGGGACCTCCGATCTCGACCGAGGAGGCGATCACCACAGGTTCGAGCCCCGCGCGCGCCGCGTAGATCGCCGCGGTGTACCCCGCCGGTCCCGAGCCGACGATGACGATGCTCACCCTCCCCAACCCCCTCCCCCAAGCGCGGTCCACGCCGTCGCGTCGTCCGGCCATCCCGCAAGGGCGCCGATGTTGCCGGGCGTGGTGAAGTAGCCCGATCTCATCGTGATCCAGGCGCCGAGAAGCAGGGCGAGGATCAGCAGGTACCAAAAGGCGGCGGCCGGCTTGACCCGGTGGGCTGCAGCGGAGGGCCCGTCGGCGAGGATGTTGCGTTCAAAGGAACGGCGCTGCGGCCGGGTCGCGGTCGGCCGGGTCATCGGGCGAGCGGGAAACGCAGGAGACTCCGCCGTGGGGAGGAAGGTGGTCTCGGCGGCCTGGAAGAGGAAGAGGGAGTCATCGGGGTGGCCGCTCGGTGGCGGAGGCGGTGCCGCTGGGGTGCGGACTCCCGGCGGAGTCGGCGGCGCCGAGACGGGGAGTTGCGCCGGTTCGGTGGCTGGTGTGGGTGGGTCGATCAGCGCGGGGAATGCCTGCGCATCGGGAGGGGTGGGAGGGTCATCCGCCCGATCGGCCGCGCCGTTGAGGCTGTCGAGCGCAGGCAATGGGGGCGGATCGACGGGGGTGGGAAGATCAGAAAAGACCGGGGGAGTCGGGTCTTCAAGGGGAGGAACCGGCGCAGCCTGCGGCTGCTCCAGGGGGATCGACGCAGCATCAAGGTGCGGTACCGGCGGGATGATCTCCGTCTCTGTCACGCTCAACTCGCGCGCCGGGAGAGCGGGGGGTTCCGCGATTTCCGGTTCTTGGACCGGGATCGCGCCGGTTCCCAGGGCGTAGGAGGGCGGCTCGGGCGCGGCAGGTTCGGCGGGCGGCGGTTCGACCGGCGGGGCGTACAACTCCATGGCGGGCGGCGGCGGTTCGACCGGCGGGGCGTACAGCTCCATGGCGGGCGGCGGCTCGGGGTGCGCCTGGGCGACGGGCGGCGGCTCGGGCTGGGGGGTGGGGAAGGAGTGCTCCACCGGAGAAACAGGAAGCTCTTCGGGGGGGGACAGTGTCGGCAGGTCAGGGAGGGAAAGGGGCGGCGGGCCCTGATCGTAGCTGGCAGAGTCGTCGCGGCCGATCCAGGGGCCGAGGTCGTCGATGAGTTCCTGCATGGTCGCCGGACCGGTGGTCCGGGGATCGAGGGTGGCTCGGCACAGCGTGTCGAGATCGCTGGGAACCTGGGTCGTTAGGTCGCTCGGCGGAACCGGGCTTTCATCGGTCCGCGGAGCAGGGGGCAGGAAGCTGGGGGTGCGGCCAGGCCAGCGGCCCGTCAACGCGGCGTAAAGCAAGGCCACGACATCGGCGGCTGATTGACGACGCAAGGCGCCGCCATCGTCCGCCATTTGGCCCCAGAGAGCCGAATCCCAGCCCAAGCCACCGACCATGAGGGCAGGATCCTCGCCGAGGTAGACCAACTCGGGACGCAGCGTGAGGTGAAAGACTCCCCGCGACTGGGCCGCTTCCATGGCGGAGGCGACCTCGCCGGCGACACATCGGGCCAGCTCGGGGGCGAGCGGCGTGAAGTCGGGAAGGGGGCGACCCAGCAGCGGCTCCGTTAGGACAAACGCTGTGTTGCCGTAGCGTCCGGCGTCAATGACTCTCACGAGCCGGTGGTCGCGGACGAGGGCTGCCCGCCGGGCGGCATCGATGGCGTCATCGACATGAGGGCCGATCAGCAGGTGGATTTCGATGGTGCGCCGCAGGATCCTGTCGATGCCCAGCCACCGAAATGCCCAGGGATGGGTCGACATGAGCTCGTCGGTCAGCATGTAGCGGCCCATGAGGGAGTCGCCTGAGGTCAGCGGGCTCAGTGCGATGGCTGACTGCTCCACGTCTGTTTGTTCTCCTTGTCGTGACATGCGGTATCTCAGTTCATCGTAGACCGGCTGTCCTTGGCCTTGCCACGCCGCGTGAGCCGCGTCAAAGCTGGGCCAAGGAAGTCCGAGAGCTCGCGGACCGCCATCGTGCGCAGGCAAAGGCCGTAGACGAGGACCATCGCCAGGCCGGCGGCAGCGAGCGTGAGGGCGGAGGAGGCGAGCGAGTCGAGCGCCGGCGGCAAGGCCTGGACGATGACGTGACCCACCTCTCCGGCCACGAGCGCGGCGACGGTGCACCGTGCGAGAAGCCAGGCGACGCGGCGGCCGTCAACCCCGCCGATGCGAAAGCGCAGGGAGTCCAGGCGCAGGACGACCCCAGCGATGTAGGACAGCGTTTGTGCCAGGCCGATCCCGACGACCCACCACTGCGGCTCAAGCCAGTAAACGCTCACCAGGCATCCGGCCATGAAGAGCAGGCTCATGGGGACTTGGAAGGCGAAGACCGTGCGCCCATCCTCGAAGGCGAAGAAAACGCGTTTGATCAGCAAGGTGATGCCCAGCGGGACAAGGCCCAGGCTCAGGGGGATCAGGGCTCGGGAGATCGCCTCGACGGCGGCGCGGTCCACGGCGAAGAAGAGCAGGCGGCAAAGGGGCGCGCCGAGGGTGATGAGGAAGGCGCTCGCGAAGAGCGTGAAGGCCGAGGTCGTGCGGATTCCATAGGACAAGGTGCGTCGAACGGCAGCGATGTCACCCCTTCCGGCGGCCTGGGACATCGTGGTGAACAGTGCTGTTGTCAGCGAGACGGTGATGAGGGAGTGGGGAATGACGTAGATGGTCAGGGCGTAGGTCAAGGTGGCGTTCGCTGGGACCATGGCCCCGCCGGCGGCTTGGGTGGCCCCCGAGGCCATCTTGTAGGCGAGCCAGGTGGCGATCTGTTCCATGATGAGCGCCGCCAACGTCCAGACGGCGACCCTCGCGGCGGAGCCGAGGCCTGCGCCTCGCCAGCGGAAGTCCGGGCGGAGCTTGATCTTGAGCCTGCGGATCGGGATGAGCAAAACCAACGCTTGGAGGACAACGCCGAGGGTGGTGCAGCCAGCGAGCAGGGCAATCTGCGGGAAGGTCCAGGTTCCCACCGCGTGGACCTTGCCGGCGGCGTTCTCCCGGCCATACAGGACGATGAAGGCGACCAAGCCGGCGATCGCGACGATGTTGTTGACGACCGGCGCCCACATGTAGGGCCCAAAGGAGCCGCGGGCGTTTAGGAGCTGGCCGAAGAGCGTGTAGAGCCCGTAGAAGAACAGCTGCGGGAGGCACCACAGGGCAAAGGAGACCGCCAGGGCTTTTTGTCCTGCGGGCCACCCCTTGGTGTAGAAGGTGATGAGGAGGCCGGCGGACAAGGTGAGGATCGCGGTGACGGCGGCCAGCGCCACAACTCCGAGGGTCAGGAGGCGTGAGACAAAGGCGTCGCCGCCTCGGCCCTGGTAGGCGCGGACAATCTGGGGAACCAGGATCGCGTTGAGCACACCACCGGCGATGATCGCGTAGAAGAAGTCCGGCAGTCGGTTGGCTGTGTCGAAGGCGTTGGCCTGGTGGGAGAGGACCCCGATCGCGGCTGTCAGGGCGGCAGCTCGGGCGAAGCCGAGAATCCGTGAAACGAGGGTTCCCGACGCCATGACGGCGGTCGACCCGGCCAGCGATTTCTCCTGCCCGCTCACTGGGTACTCCCCCGCGCGCGCCATCGTCGGCGAATGGACCGGATGAGCCCGACCGTGAAGGCCACGCCGACGAAACCGCTGATCGCCGCCATCCACAGGGTTTCCCATTCGGCGTGGACGCGGACCCGCAGGGCGGAGGTGGCCGAGACTTCAACGCCGTCGAGGGTGGAGAGGACCACTTCGACTTCGACGGTTCCGTTGGCGATCGCTCGGATCGGTAGGCGGGCTGTGGCCTGGGAGTCGGCGTCGATCTCCAGGGGGATGGAGGCTTGGGAGACGAGTGCTCGGCTGAGCGGGCGCAGGCCCACCCGGACCTTGACCGGTTCATCGAGCCGGTTGCGGATGGCGACGGGGAGTTCGCCTGCCTGGCTGATCAGCGTGACCGAGGATCCCTTGACGACGGAGACCTGAGAGACCAAGGTCTTGGCGTCGGTGATGGCGGCGCGGGCCAGACTTGCGCGGTCGTCGAGTGAGGCGACGGCGTGGGCGAAGGGTGCGATGAGGCCTTCGCGGCGGTTATCGACGATCTGCTCGGGGTTGGTCGTGATCGCTGAGAAGGCGTCAACCTGGGCCTGGGCTCGCGAGAGCCGAGTGATGTCTTCCAAGGTGGGGCCACGTTGCGGGTCGGGTCCCGCGAGAACCTCGGTGTTGCTTTCTCCCGGACGGTCGAGCAGGGTCGCCAGTGAGGTGGTCGTGATCCACGGCAGGGCCGCGAGGGTCTCCAGGCGTGAGGAGACCAGAGCAGCAGACGGCGCAAAGTCGCGGTCGAGGACGAGGACCGCTCCAGGAGCCCCGGCTTCCTGAGCTTCGCGGACATACCAGGCGACGCGGGCGGTCATCGTCAACTCCGCCATTGACTGGGAGGTTCCCGCAGGGGCAGGGGAGAAGAGGTGAGTGAGAAGCCACGGGTCGGGGACGAGAACTTGCGCGCTGGCATCCCCAGCCAAGGCCGTGACGCGTCTCGGCCAGGAGGTCAGGGCCGTCATCGTCCGCGTGCGACGGTCGGGGGGACGGCGAGAGGCTCGCCGAGGAGCGTAGGCGACTCGGGCAGGGAGGAGGTGAGGTGGACGAGCTCGGCGTCGATGGCGTCCTCCGGCCACCACAGGTCAAAGCGGATCCGGGGGGCCAAGGTGGTGTTGATCGCCTCCTCGGCGAGGGTGTCGGCGACGGCAAGGAGTGGGCGGGCGTCGTTGGCGGCGTGGGCGAGGGTGGAGCAGTCGAGGTCTCCCCAGGGCAGGGCGATTAGGGTCTTGTCGCGGTTTGCCGAGGTCAGCGCGTCGTCGAGTGGACGGGACTTGCCGAGAAGACGGGGGTCAAGGAGCCAGTCGACGGGGGCGTCCACGGTGGCGAGCGCAATCTCGGCGGCACCGTAGGCGGCCTCCGCCAGGCTCTGGCCGGACCGGGCGACGAGGGGGGCGACCGTCGTCAACTCCAAGGGGGCGCCGATCTTGTCGGGCGGGGCGTAGACGGTGAACGTCCGGTCAACGGCGAGCGAGATGCCGCGTTCGGTCTCCACATCCACGAGTAGTCCCCACGGACCCCAGGGGTAGGTGGCGGGGGCGAGCGCGAGGAGCTGTGTCCTGACGTGGAAGGCGACCGTGCGGGTCTCGCCGGGCTGAAGGGGACTGTCGGTCTTGGTTGTGGTGTCGGCGTCCACTCTCCAGGCGGCGTATTCCGCCTCGACACCGGAGGTGGCCCAGGCCTCGAGTTCGGCGAGCGAGGTGAAGGGTTCGTTGGCCTTGCGGAGGTTGATGTCGCCGACAAAGGGTGCGATGCCGGTGTTCGTGATGGTGGCGGTGACGGTGAGGATGTCGTCGGGGGAGGTGAGGATGGGGGTGGTCGAGGTGATGGTGACTTGAGCGTCCTCGGCGGTGGTCGCTTGGGGGGTGACCGCCTCGGGGTTGGGGGCGAGGATCGAGGCCGCGATGGCGGCGGCGAGCGCGAGCCTCACGTCGCCGACCTCGCGCGGGCGCGCGGCATCCTCGATGGCATACCGGCCACTGTAGCTTTTCGACCGGCCGGAATCTGGCATCCTTGACCGCCATGGGAACGCACAATTCGTCGGGACGGGAACTACTTGAGCGAGCCGCGGGTGCGCTCGCGGGAATTCTTGCCCCGTCAACCTCGCTGGCGCAGGCCTTTGCAGAGCGAGGCGAGGAGGTCGCGCTGGTTGGAGGGTCGGTGCGCGACCTCATCCTCGGCCGACCCATCGCGGATCTCGACTACACAACCTCGGCGCGGCCGGCGTTGACCGAGAAGATTCTCGCCTCGTGGGGGTCGACGATTTGGAGCATCGGCAGGCAGTGGGGGACCATCGGCGCCCGGCGCGACGGTGTCACGGTGGAGGTAACGACCTACCGTTCGGACCGCTACCAGGCCGATTCGCGCAAACCCTTGGTTCAGTTCGGGACCACGCTGGAGGGGGATCTAGCCCGCCGGGACTTCACGGTCAATGCGATGGCGGTGCAGTTTCCTGACCTGCGGTTTGTGGATCCCTTCGGAGGCCTGGCGGATCTTGAGGCGGGGATCTTGGCGACGCCCGGCCCGGCGACCCAGTCCTTCGATGACGATCCCCTGCGGATGCTGCGGGCGGCGCGCTTTGCCGCCCAGCTGGGCTTCACGGTCTCCGAGGAGGCGCTAGCGGCGATGGCGGCGATGGCGGAGCGGATCACCATCTGCTCGGCTGAGCGGATCCAGGGCGAGCTGACCAAGTTGCTCCTTGCGCCTGACCCGCGCCGCGGCCTGGAGGTTCTCGTCTACACGGGCCTAGCCGACCTGATCCTCCCGGAGGTCTCTTCCCTCCAACGCGAGGTGGATGAGCATGGGCGACACAAGGACATCTACGAGCACTCGCTTACCGTTCTGGAACAGGCGATCGCCCAAGAGTCCGGCCCTGACGGTCCCGTTCCAGGGCCTGACCTGGTGCTTCGCTGGGCGTCGCTGCTCCACGACATCGGCAAACCGTCGACGCGCCGCTTCGAGGCTGGAGGGAAGGTCTCCTTCCACCATCACGAGGTCGTGGGCGCTGGCATGGCGAAGCGGCGTCTGCGCTCCCTGCGCTACGAGAAGGCGATGGTCGATGACGTCGCTCGCCTTGTCGAGCTTCACCTGCGGTTTCATGGCTACGGGGAAGCTGGATGGACCGACTCGGCCGTGCGTCGCTACGTCACCGACGCCGGGGATTTGCTGGAGCGTTTGCACATTTTGTCGCGGGCCGACTGCACGACGCGCAACCGCCGCAAAGCCGCTGAGCTGTCCTTCGCCTACGACGACCTAGAGGCCCGCATCGCCGAACTCGCGCAAGCCGAGGAACTCGCCTCGATCCGCCCCGACCTCGATGGGCACGCCATCATGGAGATCCTGGGGATCCCCCCTGGCAAGGACGTTGGCCGCGCCTACCAACACCTGCTTGACCTGCGGATGGAACACGGGCCCCTGGGGAGCGAGGGTGCCCGCGCCGCCTTGGAAGAGTGGTGGGCTGGGCAGTCTTAGCTTTGTCGCGCACTGCGAACGGAGGCAAAGGCCCTGCCGCAGGCGAAGGCGATGATGAGGTAGCCGACGGCTAGGGCGCCCAGGATCACCGGGGAGTGGCCGATCTCGGGGAGGAGGAGGGCGCCGAGGACGGCGGCTAGCAGGAAGCCTGCGTTGTAGAGCATGTCGTAGAGGGCGAACGCCCGGCCTCGGTGGGAATCGGGGACTTCGCGCTGAACGATTGTGTCGGCGGCGATCTTCACGCCTTGGACGCCGGCAGACAAGAGCGCTGCCATGGGCAGGAGGATGGTCAGGGACGTCGTCGAGGCGATCACGCCTTGGGCGATGGCGGCCGTGGCCAGACACCAGACAGCCCAGGTTTCGGGGGCGACCCGGCTGCGAACAACCGGGGTCACGACGGCCGCGAGGGCAAAGCCTGCAGCACCGAAGCCCACGATGAGGCCGAAAGGACCAAGGCCTGTTGCGCCATCGTCCGGCGGCGTTCCGGAACCGGCCGTAGTGAAGAGGTTGCGGGACATGAGAATCGAGGCCATGAGGACGAGCGCGTAGGTGACGCGGGAGACGGCCATGGCGGCGAGGGCGACCGTGGCGGCTCGGGCGCGCCAGACCTGGCGGGCACCGGCGGCCAGGCCCGACATGAGGGTGGACAGCGCCTTGCCCAGGCTCGTCGAGACAGCGTCGGGACCCAGGGTTGACCGGGAGAAACGCCCGGCGACCCAGGCGCTCGCGGCGAAGCACACCGACGCGATCGCCACGACCACCCAGCGACGCTCCGAGCCGAGAAGGCCGGTGACAACAAAGCCAATGAGGGCGCCACCGCCTGCGGCGACAGAACCCAGGGTGGGGGCGAGCGAGTTCGCGGTGATCAGGACATCGGGCGCGACGACGCGGGGCTGAGCAGCGGGAATGGTAGCCAGGACAAACCGGTTGAGTGCGAGCGCTATGAGGGCCAGGACGTAGATCGCCGGTGTCACACCCGCGAGCGCCATGATCGCCGCGATGGCCCCGGCCAAGACCATGCGCGCAAGGTTGGACCAGACCAGCACGCCCCGGCGAGGGAAGCGATCGAGCAAAACCCCAGCCCAGGGGCCCACGAGGGTGAAGGGGCCGAGCATGACCGCGAAGGCGGCGGCGACACCAGCGGGGGTTGAGGCACGCTCAGGAGAAAAGAAGAACAGCGTGGCAAGCCCGGACTGGAGGGCTCCATCGGCCCCCTGCCCGAGCAGGCGCACGGCGACCAGGCGCCAGAATCCCGGCGCATCCCGCAGGGCGCGGACGTCCGCTGCTACGCCCACGGGGTGATCCTGGGTTTCACCGAACGATCTCGCCGCGAATGAAGGCCTCGACTTGCTCTCGGCCTTCGCGGTCTTCGACCTGGACGGGCGGGGACTTCATGAAGTAGGCCGACGCCGAGAGGATTGGGCCTCCCACCCCGCGGTCTGCCGCGATCTTTGCGGCACGCAGGGCGTCGATGATGATGCCGGCGGAGTTCGGCGAGTCCCACACCTCGAGTTTGTACTCCAAGTTGAGCGGCACCTCGCCAAAGGCACGGCCCTCGAGGCGGACAAAGGCCCACTTGCGGTCGTCGAGCCAGGCGACGTAGTCCGAGGGGCCAATGTGAATGTCGCGATCCGGCAGCGTGTGGTTGAGGTTCGAGGTGACCGCCTGAGTCTTGGAAATCTTCTTGGACTCGAGCCGATCACGCTGGAGCATGTTCTTGAAGTCCATGTTCCCGCCGACGTTGAGCTGGTAGGTGCGGTCGAGGATGACCCCGCGATCCTCGAAGAGCCGGGCGAGCACGCGGTGTGTGATGGTGGCTCCCACCTGGGATTTGATGTCATCGCCGACAATCGGCACCCCGGCTGCCTCGAACTTCGCCGCCCACACCGGGTCGGAGGCGATGAAGACCGGAAGGGCGTTGACGAAAGCCACCTTGGCGTCGAGCGCGCACTGTGCGTAGTGCTTGTCCGCCTCCTCCGATCCCACGGGCAGGTAAGAAATGAGCACGTCAGCCTGGGTATCGCGCAGCACTTGGACGACGTCAACGGGTGGCGCGTCGGATTCTTCGATCGTCGCCTGGTAGTACTGGCCGAGCCCGTCGAAGGTGGGCCCTCGCTGGACAACCACCCCAGTGGGCGGCACCTCGGTGATGGTGATCGTGTTGTTCTGCGAGGCGGTGATCGCCTCCGCGAGGTCCAGCCCGACCTTCTGGGCGTCAACGTCGAAGGCCGCGACAAACTCGATGTCCGAGATGTGGTACGGGCCGAACTGGACATGCATCAGCCCAGGCACGCTCCCCGCCGGGTCAGCATCCGCGTAGAAGCGGACGCCCTGGATGAGGGACGAGGCGCAGTTTCCGACGCCGGCAATCGCGACTCGGATCGGACTCATGGTTTGGTTCTCCTTTGAGCTTGTCTTCAATCGATGGACGATGGCGTCACGGTCGGTCACGCTCCGTCTCTCACCAGTCCGGGGCGGTGGCCAGCCCGCTCAGCGTCGACGAGTCCGTCGAGCCAGCGAACCTCGCGTTCGACTTGGTCCACGCCGTGGCGTTGAAGCTCACGCGTGTACTCGTCGGTGTCGCGGCCCCGGTCAAGGGCGGTACGAAGCGCTTCGAGCCGTTCGGCCATCCGCAGGCGGCGGCCTTCGAGGATCCTTAGGCGGGTCTCTCGATCGGTCTGGGCGAAAAAGGCGAAGCGGACGTCAAAGTTTTCGTCTTCCCAGGAAGCCGGCCCGGCCTCGCCGAGCATGGACTCCAGGACCTTGGCTCCCTGGGAGGTCAAGGTGTAGACGATCTTTCCCCGCCTGCCGGCCAAGCCACCGGGTGGGGGGGCTGTGGCACTGATCCACCCCTTGTCCGCGAGCGTGCGAAGGCCGGGGTAGAGGGTTCCGTAGGAGAACGCCCTGAACGGTCCGAGCATGGCGTTGAGCTGCTTGCGCAGCTCGTAGCCGTGCATCGACGCACGGCGGAGCAAGCCGAGGATGGCAAGCTCAAGAACGCTCGAGCGCTTCGCGACGGACAAGGCGGCCCCTTTGGGATCGATGTATCGGTCAGATACATCTGCATGTTAGATCACGCCGAGACCTCGCGCAAATCCGGGGGGGCCCAGAGGCCGGGGATCGGGTGGGAGCAGAACTCACATTGGCCGGCGGGCGTGAGGGAGTACTCCCTCACGGCGTACCCATCTCGGGTGATCAGCGCCTGGGCGCAGCCAGGGCAGAACGTTGTCGCACCCTCCCGAACCCAGACGTTTCCCACGTAGACGTACCGCAAGCCCGCCAGGATTCCCAGCTTGCGGGCACGTCGAAGGGTTGACGCTGGGGTTCTCGGGACGTCCATCATCCGGTGGGCGGGATGGAACGCCGAGACATGCCATGGCACGTCAACCCCCAGGTCGCCGGCGATCCACTCGGCAACCTCGGTAAGCGAAGCATCCGAGTCGTTGTACCCAGGGATCACCAAGGTCGTGACCTCAACCCACACGGTCGTCTCGTGGACGAGGTAACGCAGCGTGTCCTGCACCACCTCGACCCGCCCGCCCACCACCCTCCGGTAGAAGTCGGCGGACAAGCTCTTAAGGTCGACATTCGCCGCATCCATCACGCCAAAGAACCCAGAGCGCGGCTCGGGGTTGATGAACCCCGCGGTCACTGCGATGTTGAGAAGACCCAACTCGCGGCTGGCGGCAGCCACCTCCATCGCGTACTCAGCGAAGATAACCGGGTCGTTGTAGGTGTAGGCCACCCCGCGGCATCCCTGCGCCACGGCCATCGAGGCGATCTCCTGCGCCGAGGGCAACGCCGCCGCGCCGGTGCCTTGGGGCCGCGCGCCCCCCGCAGGTAGCTCTCGCGCGGCAGAGAGCTCCCAGTTTTGACAAAACCGGCAGCGCAGGTTGCACCCCACGGTCCCGAAGCTCAAGACCGACGACCCCGGCGCCACGTGGTACAACGGCTTCTTCTCGACCGGATCGACGCAAAAGCCCTGGGGACCAGAGGAGAGCTCCAGCCTCCCGCCGACGTTGCGCCGCACAAAACAGAACCCGCGCTGACCCTCCCGCAGAACGCAGCGGCGCGGACAGACCTCGCAGGCCACCCGCCCGTCGGCCTCCCCGTGCCAGTACTGGGCGCTCATTTTGCCTCGTGAAACGCGGTCACGGTGTACCGCTCAACCCGCACATCCGGCCCCCAATAGCTGCTCGGTACCCCCGCCTTGCGAAGCAGGTGGTCAAGGAAGACCTCCGGTGAACTCAGCTCCTCCCACACCTGCGGCAGGAAGGTCCCCCGCCGCCCCCGGGCCGAGAGAATGAGCCCGTCCACCCCCGGTCTGAGCTGGGCTTCCAGGTCGGCGCGCGAGGTGAATGCCACCGGCTGCGGCACCCCGAGAACCGACACCTCGATCGCGAGCCCCGCGAGTTCGCCTTGAGACACCGGTGGGAATCGAGGGTCGCGGAAGGCCGCACTGATCGCGTTGGAGGTTACATCCTCGCCCAAGGCGCGCCACGCCTGGAGTGAGCCGATGCACCCGCGAAGTTCGTCATCGTGCGTCAATGTCACGAAGGTGGCGCCGGGCTCAGCCAGCCATGCAAGCTCGGCGGGCCGCGGCGCACTCCCTCCCAGCCTGCGCACGATGGCGGAACGTGCCAACGCTGTGAGCACCCCTCCGGCGTCACTCGGGAGCATGGGCGTTCCTCTCATCGAAGGCGAGGGAGGCGTAGCCGACGACGCGGCGCTTGTCTCCAGCGGTGTCTCCGGAGTTTCTTGCGCTGATCAGGCGTGCGGTGAGGTGGCGGGCTCGGGCTGCCAGGAGGAGGCCGTTGACGGGGGTCGCGCCGCAGGCCTGGTCGTGGTCGAGGAGGCGGGCTGGGCCGAGGATGTCGGCGATGGTCTGCGCGTCGGCGGCGCGGGCCTGGGCGTAGGGGAGGTAGTGGGAGAGGTCCGAGGAGACGATGACGGCGGTTTCCTCGCCGCCCCACAGGGCGTCGAGGACGGCGGCGACGGTGTCGGGCGGGATGCGGCCGCAGGCCAGGGGGAGGACGTCGGCGTCGGGGAAGAGGCGTTGGATGAAGGGGAGCTGGACTTCGAGGGAGTGTTCTTGGGCGAAGGTGGGGGCGTGGATGACCACGTCGAGCTGGTTGAGGGCGGCCTCGACGCCGCTGGACCACAGGGGGACGTCGCCGAGAGGAGTGCGCAGGGCGTCAGCGTCGGGCAAGGCGATCGCGGGGATGCCGACGTAGTGGCTGGGGCCGAGGATGATCAGGTGCCGGAGCCGGTCTGCGGCGGGTGCGAGGGTGGCGTAGCCGTCAGCGGCGGTCGAGCCGGAGTAGATGTAGCCGGCGTGGGGGACGATCAGCGCCTTGGGGGGTGGGGGTGCGGGATTGGCGGTCTCGAGCAGGGCGTCTACCGCTGTGCGGAGGGCGGATTCGTTGCCAGGGTAGAAGGCGCCGGCGACGGCGGGGGGGTGGACGCGCGAGATGCTCACGCAAGACAGAATCGTGGTTTCGGGAGGATCTGTCAACGGGAAGGGGTCGCCGGCAAACTTGGGAGTGCTCTGCCAGGCGGGCCAGCGGTTCGGGGGCATCACCGGCAAACTTGGGAGTGCTCTGCCAGGTTAACTCGGTGTCTTAACCTGGCAGA
>WQYN01000015.1 GCA_009781225.1 Micrococcales bacterium
ACCAGACCATCGACGATGACGCCCGCGCCACCTCCCAGCAGGCCTTCCTCCGGAACCTCGCAAGAAAAGAGGCCTACCAAGCCGAGGCCCCCACCATGTGGGATGTCACCTACCGCACCGCTGTCGCCCAGGCGGAGATGGAGGATCGCGAGCGCCCCGGCGCCTATCATCGCGTCGCTTTCCATCGGACGGACGATGGCGCCCCCATCCTCATCGAGACCTCTCGCCCCGAGCTCATCCCGGCTTGCGTCGCCCTGGTCGCCCACCCCGACGACGAGCGCTTCAAGGACCTGTTCGGCAAGACCGTGCGCACACCCGTCTTCGACGTCGAGGTCCCCGTCGTTGCCCACCACCTCGCCGAGCCAGACAAGGGCGAAGGCATCGCCATGATCTGCACCTTCGGTGATGTCACCGACGTCATCTGGTGGCGTGAACTGCGCTTGCCGACCCGCGCGATCATCGGCTGGGACGGCCGCATCCTCGCCGACCCTCCCCCCGGCATCGACTCGCCCCACGGCAAAGATGCCTACGCACAGATCGCCGGCCAAACCACCTTCACGGCCCGCACCACGATCGTCAATCTGCTCCGCGAATCCGGCGACCTCATCGGCGAACCCAAAGCCATCACCCACCCCGTCAAGTTCTACGAGCGGGGAACAAAACCGCTGGAAATCGTCACGACCCGCCAGTGGTACCTCAAGAACGGTGGCCTCGACACCGACCTGCGCGCCGCGCTCCTAGCCCGAGGCGGCGAGCTGAACTGGACCCCCGATTTCATGCGCGTGCGCTACGAAAACTGGGTCGGCGGCCTGAACTCCGACTGGCTCATCTCCCGCCAACGCTTCTTCGGCGTCCCCTTCCCCCTCTGGTACCGCCTTGACCAGGACGGCAACCCCGACTACTCACACGTCCTCACCCCCGACGAGGCAGCGCTTCCCGTTGACCCGGCGTCCGACACTCCCCCGGGGTTCACCGAGGATCAGCGGGGAAAGCCCAGCGGCTTCATCGGCGACCCCGACGTCATGGACACCTGGGCCACGAGCTCGCTGACCCCCCAAATCGCCACCCGATGGCGCTTTGACCCCGAACTCTTCGCCCTCACCTTCCCCATGGACCTGCGCCCCCAAGCGCAAGACATCATCCGCACCTGGCTCTTCTCCACCACCGTCCGCGCCCACCTAGAGCACTGCACACTCCCCTGGTCCAACGCCGCCATCAGCGGTTTCATCCTCGATCCCGACCGAAAGAAGATGTCGAAGTCCAAGGGCAACGTGATCGTCCCCACGGCTCTCCTCGAGGAGCATGGCGCCGACGCCGTCCGCTACTGGGCCGGTGCTGCGCGCCTGGGCGCCGACGCCGAGTTCTCCCCCGGCCAGATGAAGGTCGGCCGTCGCCTGGCCATCAAGATCCTCAACGCCTCCAAGTTCGCCCTAGGTTTCCTAGCCGCCAACACCACGCACGATGACGGAAGTGCAGCTGAGAGCGCGAGCTCACCGTCCGCCATCGTGCGCCCGGGTTGTCTTTTGGAGCTGGATCCGGGTGCGGTGACGCAGCCGCTGGACCGGGCGATGCTCGCGGCGCTGGCCGAGGTGGTCGAGCGGGCGACGACCGGGCTGGGATCTTACGACCACGCGCGGGCGCTGGAAGTGAGCGAGGCGTTCTTCTGGACGTTCTGCGACGACTACATCGAGCTCGTCAAAGACCGGGCCCATGGCCGCGAGGGCGAGGCGGAGGCGACCTCCGCGCGAACTGCGCTGGCGATCGCGCTGGAAACGCTGCTGCGACTGTTCGCGCCCTTCCTTCCCTTCGCGACCGAAGAGGTGTGGTCGTGGTGGCATGAAGGCTCGATCCACCGGGCGACCTGGCCGGAGGCTGCGCCTCTGCAAGCCGCGGCAGCCGGCGCCGACCCGAGGATCCTCGACGCCGCGGGCCAGGTTCTCACCGTCCTGCGCAAGGTGAAGTCCGAGGCCAAGGTGTCGATGCGCACGCCGATCACCGAAGCCTTGATCGGCGTCCCAGCAGCCCTGCTCCCCCACGCCGAGGCTGCCCGGAGCGACATCGCCGCTGCAGGGCGGGCCACAACCCTCAACCTAGAACCCGGCGACCAGGACACCGCAGAGGCCCGCACCGCAACCCTGGGCGACCCCCCACCCCGCTGACCCCGCGGCTCCCTGCACCCTCGGCGGGTGAGCTGTAGACTTCAGCTTCTAACGTTGAAAGGACTCACATGAGTATGCAACGCTCCCGCCCCATGTTCGCTCTGTTCACCATGACCGCTGCCGCTGCCCTCGCCCTGACGGGGTGCGGAGGAGGAGGCGAAAAAGCCCCCGAGGGGGGCGATGCCCCGGCAGTGACCACCATCGCGGAAGGTCGGCTGACCGTCTGCTCCAACCCTCCCTATGCACCGTTCGAGTCGACGGAGCAGGGGGAGATAGTGGGATTCGACCTGTCCCTCATGGAGGAGGTCGCTAAGGACCTCGGCCTCCAACTCGCCGGCCGCGAGACCCCGTTCGAGGCGATCGAGTCGGCTGCAGCCCTTGACATCGGGGACTGCGACGTCGGCGCCTCAGCCCTCACGATCACCGAAGCCCGCCAGGCCAAGGCCGACTTCTCCCAGCCGTACTACGACTCGGCAATGGGAATGCTCGTCGGGCCAGACTCGGGGATCGACAGCATCGACAACCTCGAGGGCAAGACTCTCGGCGTCCAGCAGGGAACCACCGGCGAAGGCTGGGCCAAGGAACACCTTGACCCCGGCCAGGTCCGCCAGTATGAGCATCTCGGCGATCAGACTTCCGCCTTCCAGGCCGGCGATGTCGATGGGATCATCAACGACGTTCCCACCCTCCAGCCCTACGCAGTTGACGGCGCCACCATCGTGACCGGGCTCTCGGACTCAGAGGTCTTCGGATTCATGGTGAAGAAGGGCAACACCGCGCTCCTCAACGCCATCAACTCGACACTGGATCGCGTCAAGACGGACGGAACCTACGAGCGCCTTATCGCCCAGTGGTTCACGACCGCCATCAGGGACGACTAGTACCCGCCTCCTGCTAGCGTCTGCCCATGAGTCAGCAGTCCGCGCGAGGGTTCGAGGACCTCGACCTTCGCCCCTCGGGACGCCTGAGCCCGCGCAAGCGCGCCCGCGTCACAAGGGGAGTCCAGTACGTAGTGCTGTTGGCGGCCGTCGCCGCCATCCTCGCGTCGGTGAACTGGACGCTCATGAGGGAGAAGATCTTCACCCTCGAAGCGATCCGGAACGCCGCACCGAACATCCCACACGCGTTTGGCAACACGCTGCTCTACACGCTCGGCGCCTTCGGTGTCTCGTTGACGCTGGGGACAGTGCTCGCGCTGATGAAGCTCTCCTCGGTCAAGGTCTACCGGTGGCTCGCCACCGCCTACATCGAGTTCTTCCGCGGACTGCCTGCGCTGCTCATTGTCTTTGCTGTGGCCTATGGACTGCCGATGACGCTCGGCGTGAGAATCCCTTCCCTCTTCCTCAAGGCGGCGATCGCGCTGGGCGTTGTCTCCTCGGCCTACATGGCGGAGTCTCTGCGCGCCGGCATCCAGGCCGTCCCGAAGGGCCAGGTCGAGGCCGCCCGCTCGCTCGGCATGACCCACTCAAAGGCCCTCATCCACGTCGTGTTCCCCCAGGCCATCCGCATTGTCCTGCCGCCCGTGACGAACGAGATCATCCTCCTGACCAAGGACACCTCGCTCGTCTATGTCGCGGGCATGACCCTGGCGGAATGGGAGCTCTCGAAGCTCGCCCGCGAGTCCCTGGCTGAACCGGTCGGCGGCCTGACGGCGCTGTTTGCCATCGGTGCCCTTTACCTCGTCATCACCCTCCCGCTCGGCTTCGTCGTGCGCCGACTGGAGAAGAGCTTCGGAAAGGCAAAAGCGTGAACGCGAGGAGCGCGATCGTGCGCGTTACGGGGTTGAGGAAGTCTTTTGGGAACCATGAGGTGCTCAAGGGGATTGATCTCCAGGTCACGCCAGGCGAGGTCGTGTGCGTGATTGGGCCGTCGGGGTCGGGGAAGTCGACGCTGCTGCGTTGCGTCAATCTCCTGGAAAAGCCCACGTCAGGGACGGTTGAGCTGCTGGGTGTCGACATCACCGACCCGGACGCCGACATCGACAAGGTGCGCGCGCACGTCGGGATGGTCTTCCAGGCCTTCAACCTCTTTCCCCACAAGACGGTCCTCGGGAATCTCACGTTGGCGCAGGTCAAGGTGCTGGGGCGGTCGCGGGAGGAGGCGGAGGAGGTCGCGATGCGCAACCTTCGCCACGTGGGCCTCGCCGACCGCGCCACCGCTTACCCCGCCCAGTTGTCGGGCGGTCAGCAGCAGCGTGTCGCGATCGCCCGCTCGCTGTCGATGGACCCGCGGCTCATGCTTTTCGACGAGCCGACCTCGTCGCTTGACCCCGAGCTCGTGGGCGACGTGCTCGCCGTGATGCGCGACCTCGCCGCGGAGGGCATGACGATGCTCGTGGTCACTCACGAGATGGCGTTCGCTCGCGAGGTCTCCCATCGCGTCATTTTCATGGACGATGGCGCGATCGTCGAACAAGGTCCCGCCGCCCAGGTCATCGGCTCGCCCAGGACCGCTCGCGCAAAACTGTTCCTACACCGGGTGCTCCACCCCACCGAGATAGCCGAGGCCGAGCTCGGAGAGACCGAGCCCATCGACCCCGTGTTGGACCGCGAGGAATGGGAAGAACTACACGGCTCCTAGTGCGATGGCCTCGTGGTGATGGATGACCTCGGCGATGATGAAGGCGAGGAACTTCTCGGCGAAGACGGGGTCCAGGCCGGATTCTTGGGCTAGGGCGCGGAGGCGGGCGATTTGGACGGCTTCGCGATCAGGGTCGGCGGGAGGGAGGCCCGCGCTGGCCTTGAGGACCCCCACGCGTTGAGTGCATTTGAAGCGTTCCGCCAGGAGGTGGATCAGCGCCGCGTCGATGTTGTCAATGGAGCCGCGCAGGTCGTTCAGGTCAGCGGCAACCTTGGCGTCACCCATGATCACGCCGACTTCTCCTCCGGCTCTTCCTTGGGCAGGGAGGTCGCGCGCTTGGGGACCAGCGTCGGGGCCACGTTCTCCAGCACCGTGTCCCGATCGACGACGACCTTCGAGATGTCGTCGCGTGACGGGACGTCGAACATCACCGGCTGGAGGATCTCCTCCATGATGGAGCGCAGCCCCCGAGCCCCGGTCCCCCGCAGCATCGCCTGATCAGCGATCGCCTCGACCGCATCCTCGGTGAACTCCAGCCCGACCCCGTCCAGGGAGAACATCTTCTGATACTGCTTGACCAGGGCATTTCGCGGCTCGGTCACGATCCGGACCAGGGCATCGCGGTCAAGGGAGGCGACCGACGCGATGACCGGGACTCGCCCAATGAACTCCGGGATGAGCCCGAACTTCAGCAGGTCCTCCGGCCGGACATCCGCGAACTCGTCCTCGGTCGAATCCGCCGAGTGGAGCGGCGCCCCGAACCCGATCCCGTGCCGTCCCGTCCGCTGGGCAATGATGTCCTCCAGCCCGGCAAACGCCCCGGCCACGATGAACAGCACATTCGTCGTGTCGATCTGGATGAACTCCTGCTGGGGGTGCTTCCGCCCTCCCTGCGGTGGCACCGACGCCACCGTCCCCTCGAGGATTTTGAGCAGCGCCTGCTGGACCCCCTCGCCCGACACATCTCGCGTGATGGACGGCGATTCCGCCTTGCGAGAGATCTTGTCGATCTCGTCGATGTAGACGATCCCCATCTCAGCGCGCTTGACGTCGTGGTCGGCTGCCTGGATGAGCTTGAGGAGGATGTTCTCGACGTCCTCGCCCACGTATCCCGCCTCCGTCAACGCTGTTGCGTCAGCGATCGCAAAAGGTACGTTCAGCATCTTCGCCAAGGTCTGCGCGAGGTAGGTCTTCCCGCATCCCGTCGGTCCGATCATCAAGATGTTGGACTTGGAGATTTCCACGCCCACATCCGCGCCGTCCTCTTCCGCTCCCGTCGCCCTTTCCGAAGATGCGGACGATGACGACCCCGGCTTTCGCGCAGCCGGCGCCTTCGCCGGTGGTCCCGCGGTCGCGCGCTGTCTTGCCGCACCGCCTGCCGCAGCACCCGCGCCGCCCGAAGCAGCGCCCGCGCCGGAGGCCCCCGCGCTCCCCTTCGCAGACTTGGTGGATCGCTCTCCCTCAGCGTTGGAATCGATCCGCTTGTAGTGGTTGTACACCGCGACGGACAGCGCCTTCTTCGCCGGGTCCTGGCCGATGATGTACTCGTTGAGGAACTCGTAGATCTCCCGAGGCTTGGGGAGCTGACGGCGCCGATTCTCGGCCTTGCCGGCGACTTCCTCGGAGATGATCTCGTTGCACAGCTCGATGCACTCGTCGCAGATGTAGACCGACGGTCCGGCGATGAGCTTGCGGACCTGCTTCTGTGACTTTCCGCAGAAGGAACACTTCAGCAGATCAGCACCGGTATCGCTGACACGCGGCATACCTAGGGTTCCTCCCTGCATTCGTCCTCGCCCCGCCTCGACCAGCGGAGCGACACACGCCAGAGAACATCGTAACCGGAGCGCGCCCCAAACACCGTGAACCTGCCTCCTTGGCGCGCGCCCTTGAGTCAGCTCTTGGGGCCAGAACCCTTGCGGGTCTCGAGGACCTGGTCAATGAGTCCGTAGTCCTTGGCCTGCTCGGCTGTGAGGATCTTGTCGCGCTCAATGTCGGCCCTCACCTGCTCAATCGGCTGCTTCGAGTGCTTGGCTAGGGTGACCTCCAGCCACTCACGCATGCGCAGAATCTCGCGTGCCTGGATCTCGATGTCCGAGGCCTGGGCATAGGCGCCACCCTCGAAGGCCGGCTGGTGAATGAGGACCCGAGCGTTGGGGAGAGCCAGCCGCAGCCCCTCGTGACCTGCAGCCAGCAGCACCGCAGCAGCCGAGGCGGCCTGTCCCAAGCAGACGGTCTGGATGCGCGGGGTGATGTACTGCATCGTGTCGTAGATCGCGGTCAGCGACGTCAACGACCCTCCGGGAGAGTTGATGTACATCGTGATGTCCCGGTTCGGGTCCTGGGACTCCAAGACCAGGAGCTGAGCCATGATGTCGTCGGCCGAGGCGTCGTCAATCTGGACGCCACAGAAAACAATCCGGTCCTCGAAGAGCTTGGTGTACGGGTCCTGGCGTTTGAAGCCGTAGGCCGTGCGCTCCTCGAACTGGGGCAGGACGTAACGCCCGAAGGCTCCCAAGGTCCGCGTTGGATCAGGTGACGGGCTCACTTGGCCCTCCTTCCGTCATCGTCCGTCGTGGTGCCTACGGAGCGGACCGAGGCGACCACCTTGTCAATGAAGCCATACTCGAGGGCCTCCTCGGCGGTGAACCAGCGGTCGCGGTCGGCGTCGGCGGTGATCTGCTCGACGGTCTTGCCGGTCTGCGCGGCGGTGAGCTCGGCCTGGACGCGCTTCATGTGGAGGATGAGCTCGGCGTTGATCCGGATGTCGGTGGCAGTGCCGCCGATCCCGCCGGAGGGCTGGTGCATCATGACGCGCGCGTGGGGCGTGGCGTAGCGCTTTCCGGGCGTCCCGGAGGACAGGAGGAACTGGCCCATGGAGGCGGCCATTCCCACGGCGACGGTCGTGACGTCAGGGGCGATGAACTGCATCGTGTCGTAGATCGCCATGCCCGCGGTGACCGAACCGCCGGGCGAGTTGATGTAGAGGAAGATGTCGCGCTCGGAGGCCTCGGCGGCCAGGAGCATCATCTGCGCGCAGATCGCGTTCGCGTTGTCGTCGCGGATCTCGGAGCCGAGCCAGATGATGCGCTCCTTGAGCAGGCGGTTGAAGATGTGGTCGGCCAGACCCATTCCTCCGGTTTCCGGCCCCGTCATATGGGCTGGTTTGTCGGTCACGTCACACTCCTCCTTGGCGGCCTCGCGGGCAGCTACTCATCGAACTCAATGTCGTCATCGTCGTTATGGTCTTGCGCGAGAAGCTCGGTCAGGTCGACGGGATCGCCGTCCTCATCCTCGACGCGCACACGGAGCAATGCCTGGTCAATGGCCTTGTTGTGGGAGATGTCTCCGATGAACAGGGGCATCAGACCCTGGGCCTGGACCTGCTCGACAAACTCCGAGGGGTCGGCTTCCTGTTCCTGAGCTGCCCGCAGGAGGCTTTGCACCAGCTCGTCCTGGCTCACCTGGATGTCGAAGTGCTCGGAGAGCGCGTCAAGCAGCATGCTCTCCCGCAGCTTCATGGTGGCGATTTCCCGGGCGGCCTCCTCATCGTCGTGAAAACCCTTGTACTCCTCGATTTCCCGCGCCAAGACCCCCGGCGGCACGGGAAAGTCCAGGTCAGCGAGAAGCGTCTCGACGAGGCCTTGCCTCGCCTGCCCCAACTGCCCCTTCTGCTTGAAGAGCGCGAGATGCTTTGCCATGTCCTCGCGCAGTTCCTCAATCGTGTCGAACTCCGAGGCCTCCATCGCAAAGTCGTCGTCAAGAACCGGCATCTCCCGCTCCTTGACCGACTGGACCGTCACCTCGACGAGCGCCCGCTCACCCTCGTGGGCACCGCCGGCCAGCTCGGTCTCGAAGACCGTGGTCTCCCCCGCTGACAGGCCGTCGAGCGCCTCATCGAGCCCCTTGAGCATCGTCTCCTCCCCCACCTCGTAGGAGATGCCCGAGACCGAGTCCACCTCACGATCGCCGATCGTCGCCTTGAGGTCCATCGAGACAAAATCGCCGCTCGCCGCAGGCCGATCCACGCCCCTTAGCGAGGCAAAGCGCTCAGCCAGCCCTCCCATAGCGCTGTCAAGTTCGTCATCGTTCACAGCGACGCTCGGGACCGTCACCGTAAGCGACGTCAATTCCGGGAGGACGATGACGGGCCTCACCTCGACCTCCGCGGTGAAGGTGAGTCCTTGGTCGCGTTGGGCGGAGTCAGGCTGGTCGGTGACGTCAATCTCGGGCGGGCCGAGCGGGTGAACCTTGGCTTCGCGCGCGGCGGTGGTGTACCACTGCTGGACCGTGTTCTTGATCGCGAAGTCGAGGACGGAGTCGAATCCAATCCGCTGGTCGATGATCCGGGCTGGAACCTTGCCCTTGCGAAAGCCCGGCACCTGAATGTCTCGGGCTATCGCCGCGTAGGCGACGGACAGGGCTTTGGAGAGGTCTGCGGCACTGACGTCGACGGTGAGTCTGACTTTCGTGGGCTCGAGGGTTTCGACGGCGCTGGTCACAGTGGCTTCTCCTGGAGGTGTGGTCGCTGCGCACGCAGCAGAGCAGACCGGGCAAGTCTAGTCGCATCGCGGGTGCCAGCGGCGTGACGCGCGGAGTTCATGGCGGCGGGCAGCAGGTTAAGGCACCCCCAAAACCTGCCGTCCGCCACCACGCTTGTGATGAGGCGGTGAGCTTGCCGCTCTCATGGTGCCCCGACGGTCGGGGAAGGCGACCGGGTCGCTTGGGCCGTCTTCTTTGCCGCCTTCGCGGCCTTCGACCCGGGCAACGGGCGGTCTTCCGCGAGAGCGTCGAAGACCTTGGTCGCCTCGCTTGTCAGGATGACGTTTGCATCATCGTTTGGATCCCCGGCATAGGGCGCCGTCATCGCCTCCACTCGATCGGAGCCGATGCCCCGTAGGGACAGGGCAAAGCCCGCGATCTCCTGGACTCGGTCGAGTCCTGGTGAGACCACGATCGAGTCGGCGAGCGCCTGGAGGAAGTGGTAGAGCGACGGGCCGGATGTCAGGAGGTTCTTCTTGTTGACCTCGGAGAAGATGGCGCTCAGGAGCTCGTGCTGCCGGTCGATCCGCCCCAGGTCCGAGCCGTCCCCTAGGCCCTCTCCCGTTCGCGCCCGGGCGTAGGCCAACGCGGTCTTGCCCTTCAGGTGGTGGCAGCCGGGCTCGAGGTCCAGCTTGGCGTCACGCGAGGCCATGCGATGGTCGATGCACATATCGACCCCGCCCAGGGCGTTGATCATCTTGATGAAGCCGGTGAAGTCGATGATCGCGTACTCGTCGATGCGGATGTCTGAGACCTCTTGGATCGTCTTGATGGCGCAGGCGGCGCCATCGGTCATGCTGCCTTTTTCCCCACCGCGGGAGAAGGCAGCGTTGAACTTCGTGGTCCACGGAAGGCCCGTCATCGTCCCATCGGAGAGTTGACAGGGAGGGATGGTGACGGTCGTGTCGCGCGGGATGGAGACGATGTCGATGCGGTCGCGTCGGGCGGAGACGTGGACGATCATCGCGACGTCGGAGCGCACCCCGCCCACATTGTCGGTGGCGATCTTCGCATTGCCGCCCTCGCGCGAGTCTGTGCCAAAGACGGCGATGTTGATCGCGCGGCCCGAGAAGGGGTCCATGGGATCCCGAGGTGCGACAGTCGTCGCGCGGACCGCGGGGGTCGTGCCGGTCTGACCGGAGATGTCAACCCCGTGGAGGCGCGAGTTGAGATCAAAGACCATCAAAGCGACCGTCGAGAAGGCTCCAAGCCCCAGGGAGGTGACCACCAGGGAGATGGTGTAGAGCACCCGCCAGGAACGCACGGCGCGCCGGTGCCGGCCGAGGGGGCGGCGAGGGTGGCCGTCCTTTACGGTCTCGGCACGGTGACTCCCGCTCACCTGCGTCCTTTCGTCTCCAAGGGCCTGGACGGGCGGCGAGCCGCCTCGAATCGTCGGTGCCAGCGCGCGGCGGCACTGATCTATGGTCGTCTGAGGATAGAATCACACACTAGCCGGTCGAAGAGGGGCGGGCGTCCGCAGAATCAGGAGATTCCGTGGACATGTTGCGGACCTGTCCGTGTCCACGTGGTGAGAAGGCGTTGCCACTGGTGGGGGTGCGGGATGGGTGCGTCTAGCCTGACACCGCCTCACATTCGATGGATTCTTCAGCACTGGCGCCGGGGTCACCGCACCCACCCCTTCACCCCGGCGCCAGGCGCTGGTCCTCTCTTCTTTTTCCCGATTGCGCGCGCGGCTGGGCTGTGGCTTGGTGCAGGCGCGCGGCTGGGCTGCGGCTGGGTGAGCGGCCTGAAAGGGCCTACTTGGTGATGGTGAGCTTGATCTGGGCTTTTCCGGTCTTCTTGGCTTGGTTGTTGCCGAGGTATTGGACGTTGAGCGTCTGGCGGGCCTTCTTGAGCGCGGTCGTCTTGACCGCCACCGTGGCCTTACCGTTCGCCTTGGCCACGGTCGCCTGGCCAACAACCTTGCCGGAAGCCGTGGTCACCACGACCTTGCCGCCCTTGAGGTTCGCATGCGAGACGACCTGGACCCTGACCCGTGCCGTGTTGCCCTTGGCCACGGGGGTCCTCGGGGACGAGAGGATCCTGATACCGGAGTCGACTGCGTCGCCGGGGCGAACCTTGCTGATGACGAAGAAGCGGTGGCCGGAAGCGGCATCGTCGACACCGGGGGTTGGCATCGCACGGAAGTGCCGTGGATTGAGGAACCGCCAGCTTCTTGGCGCGGTCGGAAACGCCTTCGACCCCTGCCAGGGGTTTACGACGAGCTTGTTGGTTTGCGGGTCCCTCATTTGCGGATCTACGCTCACCAGCGCCCCATCCGAGCGAAGCAGAGTCAGGCGGGGCCACGAAGCGCGAGCATCGAGGTCCACGTATCGCAGGCCCTTGGCGGGAACTGGAGGTTGGACGAGCTTTCGGATAGTGCACAAAGCCCCCCGGTAGGCCAACCGCCCATCAGAGCGCAGGAACACACTGACGGCGTTTCCGACCGCGGTGACGCTCACATACCGCATCCCTTGGGCGATCCGAGGAACCCGCTCCATCGGATCCTTGAACGTGTTCGGACTGGCCCCAGACTTGGCCCAACCACCCAGGACCCCTTCCATCAGCCCCGTGGTGGAGCTCTTGTGGGGATACACCACCTCGGCCCGACCATCGTTTCTGACCAGCGACACCACGTCTTCCTGCAAGTCTGTCGCCCCCGAACCCACTTTCCAGCAACTGTTAACCCGATCAACAGTCCAACTGGCCGCCGCCAGGTACCCCGCATGCTTCGTCACAACCCGATCGGCACGCGCGGGCTGGGCCACCAGCCACTTTTCCCACGGAACCGACCAGCCCCGCCCATCTGCTCGAACAAACACCCAGTCATCATTCGCGAGAAAACCCACGACCCGACGTTCACCTGCAGGAAAGACAGTCTTCGCCCAGTCTCCATCCTGGTCAACGGCAAGCCCAGCGACCCTGCCATCAGAGAGCACCACCGCGTAGTCCTGAGCCATGTCGACCACGGCCAACCCAGGATGGCGAGCCTCAAACCCCAAGACCAGGCTCTGGCCTGCCTTTCCGTAACCAACCAGCCGCCCATCGGAGCGAAGAAGCACCCCCCACACCTCGCCAGTCTTCTTCGACACAGCAAAGCCCCCACGCGTGTACTCCACACCCTCAGGGACCGACGGCAGCACCAACAGCTCTTGCCGACTCGACGTCGCCCCATCAACAACATGCACCAGCCTGTAAGCCCGATACTCCCCACTCACACCCGTCGTGCCCTGCCCACCCACCACCGCGCCGACACCCACAGCAGGCACAACCAGCCCGACCCCCACCACCACGTACGCTCCCAACACCCCACCACACACCGCCCGCAAAAGCTTCATCTCACCGCTCCCATCTAGTGGTCGGAGGGACTATTTGAACATGACGTACGTTTGGACCATGTAGTGATCAGACAGTGCCTTTGAATCCCCAATCTTGTTGAACCAGTCGTACTTTATCGCGTAGGGGTTCTTGACGAACACATAGTCAAACACGCCACTTAGGGCCGTATCAGTCGCGTATTTCCTGCACGTCGCGTCGCAGGAGCTGGACATCCACTGGTATCCGCCACCGTTGCCGCTTGAAGTGGGCGTCTCTTTTCGAGTGTCCTTCCATCCGCCGTCCAGAAGGGCCTTTACCGGTGTTTTCGTCGCGCTCGAGCCGCTTGTCACGGTTCCAACGTGGGAGTTGAAGTCGCCCGCCATCACGACCGGGAGCTTCGCAAACCCGGACACTTCGTTGCCACTGAGTCCGTCGAGTTTCTCGGCGAACCTCGTTGCCAGCAGCGAGTTGTAGTAGTGCTGATAGAAAACGCTGTTTCCGAAGTGGCCCGCGACATGCCCGTGGAAGGACCCGACAATCGCCATTTTACATCGAGCTCTCGTGCCCCCCTTCAGCTCAACGGCAGCCCACACGAAGACCTTGTCCGGCGTAACGGCGTTCAAATAGCCGTCCGTCTCGGTGCCATCCTTGAGTATGTCCATGCCCCTCAACGCCTTCTGGGACCGAATGATAACGTCGTCGCCGTCGACTATCAAGTTGGTCTTGCGACTCAGCCCGACTTCCTGTTTTGAATTCTTCGGCCTCTTCGGAACAGCGAGCCCGTCCAATTTGGCCTTCGGAACCGCAGTGACGAAGTTCTTGCCCATCCCCTTGACGAGAGTTGTCAGCTGATCCTTTTCCGTGCCCGAAGGCCTTGACGGGTCCGCCTCTTGAACGGCGAGGACGTCTATCGCCCAGCTGGCAATCTTCGACTTCAGGCTTGGAAGCCGACCGTTCCAGTAGTCCGAGACTGTCCCCGATTTGGGCGCTCCAGTGTATCCCTTGTACGCCGCGTCGCCAACGTTATAGGTAACAAGCCAGAACCCGTGATACGCCGCACACTGAGCAGAATCAGTTGCCGCGGCCGTCATGCCGCGAGGCGACGACGTGGTTGTGGTCGGCGTTGTGACAAGAGGGTCGGCGACGACCTGGGACGGAACCGTATCGATGACGACCGAGACGTCTTGGGAGACGGCAGGTTCGTCCACAGGCGCCGCAGGGTCCATGGCTACAAGCGCGTAGGAATCCGTGTCTAGCCCGCCAATGGAGTACTGACCGCTGCCGTCTGCCTGCCCGCCGCCAACCGGGATCATGGTGCCCTCGGAGTCCTGGGCGTAAAGGAACACTGGCGCGTCAGGAACAGGGTTGCTGTACTCGTCTTCGACAATACCGACGATGCTCGCCGCCGGTGGCAGCACGAGGTTCCCCACCACAGTCGCAGCGGGAGGGGCGAGAGTCAGGGGCGCGGAGTCTTCCTCAAATGCCTCACCATCGTGGTAGCGTCCGACAAGGCCCTCGGTTCCCTCGGCAAACACCAACGCGGGCCCCTGGGGGAGGCCCACAACCTCGAAGGCACCGTTCCCGTCAACCTCCGCAGATCCACATGACCGCCACACCGGGTCCACCACGCCGCCAGTCCCAGGGACGAGACAGAACACCAGCACGAGCGAACCCTCCGGGGAAACACCAACGGCAGCACCAGGCGATGCCAGAACCGTGCCGATCACAGACGCGCCCTGGGGCAACACGACTGGCGGAAACTGACCTGTTCCGCCTTCAGAGAGGACAACCTCGGCGACCCCTCCCATCGAGTCGCGCGACCACTCGCCCAGCAACTCCTCGAAACCGTTGACGAAGGCTCGGTACGTTCCCGGCAGTAGCCCCGACACTGCCCAGTGGCCCATGGCGTCGGTCTCAAAGGAATCAGTTGACAGCCACTCCGATCCATCCCACCATTCCAATCTTCCTGCTCCACCTTCGACGCCGCCACCTGACTCGCGCTGCACCGCGCCCGAAACGCTTCCACCGTGTACCGCAATCAGGTTCGATGAGAGTTGTTCGTCTTGCCCAACGCCCAGGTCAACGACGACGCTCCCCCCCGACACATTGCCCGGCAGGTACACTCCATCGCCAAGCCAATCCACCAGATACATGCCTGACTCCAAGCCACCTATCACAAACTCGCCCAACTGCCCCGTGATAGTTCTCCTGGAAAGCGTCCACCCCACGTCCGCCGCCTTCCCTTCTTCATCCAGCGGAACGGCCACGACCTCCAGCCCCGCGACCCCGGCACCCAAAGAGTCCGCGACCACTCCGGTGATCGACCCCTCAGGCTCCAAGACCAGCTTCCCGACATCCACGCTTGGTCCCTCATCGAAATTGAAGCACCCGATCGGGATACCCGTCACCAAGCTCGGGAAATAGGACGACGCCAAACCCGCACCCGTCGCTCGCACGACCCAAGAGCCGGCCCCCCAAACATTCTCATCGAACTCACCGCTGCTATCTGTGACGAACGCGCCCCATGGTAAGCCAAGGTCTTCAACGTCGAAGCCCAGCGGCAGCTGGCCACCGACACAGCCTTCCCCGGAAAACTGGTCCACCTCGAAGGAAACCTCCCACGCCTCGACCAAGACCCCCGCCAAGGGATCATTGATGAGGTCGACCACCGATCCCATCAAGTGGCCCGCGTTCTCCGCACGCGCCGGAGGCGACCTGTGTCCGGCCACCAGCCCCACGCCCACAACAAAACCAGCAACAACCGCCATTGCCAAAAGACGCTCACGCTTCACCATGACGCTCAGCCCCCTCGCCCGCCATTTCATGCGCCCCCAACCCGGGCGTCGAAGGCACGAGACCGCGAGCATAGCATGCAATCTTAGTCAACTGCGAAGCAAATGACGCCGGGATCGCTTCGGGACGGGTGACGATCATCAACGTCCCACCACCAGGAGCGTTGGGGCCCACGCCACGGACGGGTGGGGGTGGCCTGGGGCTGTGATCGGGGCGAGACTACCATCGGTGAGTGTGTCGTTATCGTCCGCGGAGTGAAAGGACATGGACCACCTTGTTAGCCCTCCACGCCCCGACTTGGCCCAAGCGGTCGCCGCGATGGGACTACGGGTGTTTCCCGTTGACCAGACCACCAGCGACCCGCGCGAACAATGGGGCCTGAAATGCGCCACCAGCGACCCCAACCGGGTTTGGGAAATGTGGCGGCGCTTCCCCCGCGCCAACGTCGCACTAGCAACCGGACCCAACCCAGGCGGTACCGGTTTCGATGTCGTCCACATCACTGGCGGGCCACACGGCGGCACCCGCCTGGCCCACCAGCTCAACAACCACGGAGCGCTCGACGGGTGGGCCATGGTCGCACGCCACCCCGACGGTGGTCTGGACATCTACTATCCCGCCGACCAGTGGGAACAACCCACGGTTCAGACAGCCGCATCGCGAACATGTGCAAGCGGCTGGGCTGTGGCTGGGCGCAGGTGCGCGGCTGGGCGCAGAAAAGCCCTGGGGGCCGGCCTGGTTGGACCGATCCCCAGGGCAGGGAAGTGGTGCTACTAGATGAGGGTGAGGGTGAGGACGGCGACGTAGTGGTCAGCAGGCGTTGACCACGGGATGCCGAGCTTCAGATCCGCCCCACAGGTGAAGCGGCCCGTCGAGTAGCCGACGCTGCCCAAGCACAGTGTCTTTGGCACCGAGAGACCATCATTTACGGCCGGCGCAACAACGGGACCGGCAACAACCGCCCCGGTGTTGACAGCGGGACCGGTCGGAACCTCATGGACCAGTCCTTCATCGTTCAACGGATCGACTGTGGTCCAGGGGCTCCACCCGAGGTTGGCGCCCAGGATCCTACGGCCCTGCGCGTCACCCGTGAAGTCGGTAACGGCGCCCGTGAGGGTCCAACCCTCGTTGCTGCCGCGTGCATCGTTGACGATTGCACTGTTCATCGCGGCGTTCACGAACTGGTCAGAACCCGTGAGCGTGACGGAACCGAGGTTCACGGTCTGGGTGCTGGGGACCTCAAGGGTCAACTCGCCAGGATTGACGGTGACTTCGAGATCCTGGTTCAGGCCCGTGCCCACCAGCGGCTGGCAAGCAACCTGCGGAACCTCGGTGACCTGCTCCTTGACCTGAGCGTCGGTCAGGGCCTGGGCGTAGATCTGCATGGAGTGGAACCGAACCGTGGAGGCCAGGTTCATAATCGCACGCGGAAGCTTGACCGAGTAGTTGATGGACCCTTGGAGCTCGCCGTCGAAGTACAGCTTGGTTGTGCTGCCGTCCGAGACGAACACGAGCTGAATCCACACACCACGCGGCGCTTGGACACCGAACGACCGGGCGGTCCCAGCGTCAGTGATGCCGACCTCGCGCGATGTCGGCAGCGAGAAGGAAACACTGGACTGCGGGACAATGACCAGCCGACCATTGACTACCTTCTCCTGCCACGACCGGGAGTCCAAGATGGGCACCGATGCGGCAGCAGCCGTGGGAACCATGAGGGTGGCCGACAGGGTCCAGGGGCCATAGATCTCGGGTGCTCCGAAGTGGAAGGCGCCGCTGCCCATGACCGGGACGTTGCCCTTCACCGCGTCGTTCGTCCGAGTAAGACCCGAGGAGAGAGGCGTCATTCCGCTGAGTCCGCACCGCTCGTAGAGCCCACGACGGTTGTTGCCGGAGTGGGCGTCGAAGGTGCCGGGCGGGAAGTCCTCATAGTTGCCGACCCAGTCGTGGATCGGCCTACCGTGGGTCGTCGGCTTGACGTTGATGATCCCGACATAGCCAGGCGCCGTCCCAATGGCATCGAGCCGAGTCTTGAACTGGGCCAGATTCTCCGATGGAACCGAGGTGTTCCACGAGCGAGCCGCGATGATGGCCCTCTGCATGTAGTAGACCTGCTCAATGAACTGCCCTTGGTACCAGCCTGCGTCATCGCCCCACACGAAGGAGCTGAGGCCGATGCTCTTCGACGTGCTCTGGGTCGTGCTGTTGAAGGGCGACGCCGCGGTGTAGATGGTGTTGGACGGGTAGGTCTGTCGGGCGGTCACGAGGTAGTAGCTCGTGCCGTTGTTGCCGATGATGTTCCGATACGGCGCCAGGCGAGTCGTCGCGGTGGCTCCGCTGCCGGTCCACCACTGCACGATCACGCGGTCGCGGACGGTCTGGTTCGGGTGGTTGCCGCTGTTGGTGTTCTCAAAGCCGTTGAAGACGATGGTCTCCCGGCCCATGCCCTTGAGGTGATCATCGAGCTCGTTGATGAACCATGCCTCGACGTCGCCGACCGTGACGTTGGAGGTCGAGGTACGCAGAGGGTTGGCCGGGTCAGTCAGCCACGCCCTGAGCGCCGGGCAGGCGGTCGGGAGGGCAGCAGTTGCCACGTTGGCCAGGTTCGGCGGGACCTCGTCGCCACCGATGTGCACGTAGGGCGAATCGAACCACGGAACGAACTCGTCGAGCATCATCTTCGAGTAGCGCATCGCCTTCTCGTTCATGAAGTTCAGCGTGAAGTCGGCACGAAGGTGCGAATAGGTCGCGCTCTGCGAGGGGCACGTGTTGTCCGCTGTCGCGCCGGTGTCGCGAGTGCCGTAGCCCCACGGAACGTCAAGCGGTCCGGAATCCATTCCAATGTGGAAATAGGACGCCTTAGCTGACACGTGGGCGGGGAACTCGAAACCGGGGATGATCGTCACGTTGTGAGCCTTGCCAAGCTCCACGAACTTGCGGATCTGAGCCTCGTCGTAGCTCCAACCCTTCTCTCCCAGACCAGGGAACTTCGGGCTGTCCAGGCGGAAGGCCTCGGCATCGTCAAAGTGGAGCTTCAGCATGTTCTGCTTGGTCCAACCCATCTGAACGATGTTGTCGTAGATCGACTGCGGCTCCCAGTATTCGCGAGACACGTCGATGTGATTCATACGAATCGCAACGTCCGGCTTATCAATTCCAAAGCCATTAGCGAGCGCCTTGTGGTTCTCGTTCACAGTCAGAGACTGCAATACCGTACGCGTCCCGTAGTAGAGACCGGCCGTCGTGTTGGCCGCGATCGACACCTTCCCGTCCTCGATGGTCAGGTTGTAGCCCTCAGAGGCCGTGTCCTCCGCCGAGTCCTTCGTGTCGACCAGGGCCAAGGCAATGTCGCCGACGCGGGGGGTCCCCGTCGCAACGGCGAGCCTGAGTCCGTTGACCTTGGCGAGGTCAGCGGCGAAACCGCGGGCCAGGTCGCCCAGGGTCTGCTTGGTGAGGTTGACGTCATCGGCATAGGCCACGGCGTGGTCGAACGCCTGGGAGGCGTCGAAAACAACCCGCGAGGCTTCGGTCAGTTCCGTCGTGCCGGAAGTGTCAGTCCAGGCCTTCAGAGCCGGGATGACCGCCGCCTTCACGCTCACGGTGTCTGCTGCCTGGGCGGATAGCGAGCCGAAGCCCACCATGCCAAGGCTCAGCGCGCCCACGATCAGGGCGCTCAGAGTCTTGCGTCCGGTACCACCTCGACGACGCATCCCTGACGGATGCGAGGTCGGTGCGGCACCGACAGAAATCGGTGACATATTGCACTCTCCTTTGATGCGTTGAGACCTCTTTGTGTCCCTTTGTCTGCATGTTGCTCCCCCTCGGGTCGTGCCGGCGCTCAGCTGAGAGAACCAGTACGCCGAGACAAACAGTCTTGCCCCGGGGACTTGCCGACGACTATACCTTAGTTTTTTTGTCCTGTGAAGACTTCGCTTCCAGCGGAAAAATGCTGCGCTGTCGGAATCTGTCACCTGCCTTGTTTCGCGGCTGGGTACGAAAAAGCCCTGGGGGCCGGCCCGGATGGACCGATCCCCAGGGCAGGGAAGTGGTGCTACTAGATGAGGGTGAGGGTGAGGACGCCGACGTAGTGGTCAGCAGGCGTTGACCACGGGATGCCGAGCCTCAGATCCGCCCCACAGGTGAAGCGGCCCGTCGAGTAGCCGACGCTGCCCGAGCACAGTGTCTTTGGCACCGAGAGGCCGTCATTCTGGGCCGGCGCTACGGCCGAACCGGGAGCGACCGCTCCGTTGTTGACAGCGGGACCGGTCGGAACCTCATGGATCAGTCCTTCATCGTTCAACGGATCTACGGTGGCCCAGGGGCTCCACCCGAGGTTCCCACCCAGGATCTTCCTGGCATTCTCGTCACCGGTGAAGTCAGTCACGGCGCCCGTGAGGGTCCAACCCTCGTTGGTGCCGCGTGCATCGTTGACGATTGCACTGTTCAGTGCAGCGGTGGAGAACTGGTCAGAACCGGTGAGCGTGACGGAACCGAAGTTCACGGTCTGGGTCCTGGGAACCTCGAGGGTCAACTTGCCAGGCTTGACGGTGACTTCGAGATCCTGATCAAAGCTCTTGCCCACCAGCGGCTGGCAAGCAACCTGCGGAACCTTGGTGACCTGCTCCTTGACCTGCGCATCAGTGAGAGCCTGAGCATAGATCTGCATGGAGTGGAATCGAACCGTGGAGGCCAGGCCCATCATGGCGCGCGGAAGCTTGACCGAATAGTTGATGGTCCCTTGGAGCTCGCCGTCAAAGTACAGCTTGGTCGTGGTGCCGTCCGTGACGAACACGATCTGGACCCACACGCCGCGAGGCGCTTCGACGCCAAACGACCGGGCGACACCGGCATCAGTGATGCCGACCTCACGCGACGTCGGCAGCGAGAAGGAGACACTGGTCTGCGGGACGATTACGAGCCGACCGTTGACGAGCTTCTCCGCCCCCCAGTTGCGGGAGTCCAGGATGGGAACCGACGCGGCAGCTGTGGTGGGCACCATGAGGGTGGCCGACAGGGTCCAGGCGCCGTAAATCTCGGGGGCTCCGAGATTGAAGTGGCCGCTTCCCATGACCGGGACGTTCCCCTTCACCGGGTCATTTACCCGGCTCAGGCCCGAGGTGAGGGGCGTCATTCCGCTGAGTCCACACTTTTCGTAGAGTCCACGGCGGTGGGCACCAGAGTGGGCGTCGAAGGTTCCGGGAGGGAACTCCTGGCGGTTGCCAACCCAGTCATGGATCGGACGACCATGGGTGGTCGGCTTGATGTCGATGGCCCCGACGTAGCTGGGCGCCGGCCCGACTGCATTGAGCCGAACCTTGAACTGGGCCAGGGTCTCGTTCGGAATCGACTTGTTCCACGAGCGCGCCGCAATCATGGCCCGCTGCAAGTAGTAGATCTGCTCGATGTACTGTCCCTGGTACCAACCTCCGTCATCGCCCCACACGAAGGAGCTCATACCCATGGTCCTCGGTGTGGTCTGGGTCGGGCTGTCAAGGATCGACGCCGAGGTGTAGATGGCGGGATTGGGGTAGGTCCCCCGAGGAGTCACGAGGTAGTAGCTCCCACCGTTGTTTCCAACGATGGTCCGATACGGCTCCAGGCGAGTCGTCGAGGGGGTTCCGCTGCCGGTCCACCACTGCACGATGACGCGGTCGCGGACGGTCTGGTTCGGGTGGTTGCCCTGGTTGGTGTTCTCGAAGCCGTTGAAGACGATGGTCTCCTTGCCCATGGCATTGAGGTGATCGTCGAGCTCGTTGATGAACCATGCCTCAACATCGGCGACCGTGACCGTGGAGGCCGAGGTGCGCAGGGGGTTGTTCGGGTCTTCCAGCCAGGTCCTGAGCGCAGGGCATGCGGAGGGAAGAGGAGAGATGGCCACGTTGGCCAGGTTCGGCGGGACCTCGTCGCCACCGATGTGCACGTAAGGCGAATCGAACCACGGAACGAACTCGTCGAGCACCATCTTCGAGTAGCGCATTGCCTTCTCGTTCATGAAGTTCAGCGTGAAGTCCGGACGAAGATGCCCATAGGTCGCGGCCTGCGCGGGGCAGGTGTTCTCGAGCGTGGCGCCCGTGTCGCGGGGGCCGTAACCCCACTCGACGTCAAGCGGTCCGGAGTCCATTCCAATGTGGAAGTAGGAAGCCTTGGCTGAGACGTGAGCAGGGAACTCGAACCCGGGGATGATCGTCACGTTGTGAGCCTTGCCAAGCTCCACGAACTTGCGGATCTGAGCCTCGTCGTAGCTCCAACCCTTCTCGCCCAGACCCGGGAACTTCGGGCTGTCCAGGCGGAATGCCTCGGCATCGTCGAAGTGCAGCTTGAGCATGTTCTGCTTGGTCCAGCCCATCTGAACGATGTTGTCGTAGACCGACTGCGGCTCCCAGTACTCGCGGGAAACGTCGATGTGGTTCATTCGGATCTGCGCGTCAGGCTTGTCGATTCCATAGCCGTTGGCCAGTGCCTTGTGGTTCTCGTTCACGCTCAGCGACTGCATGACCGTGCGGGTTCCGTAGTAGAGACCGGCCGTCGTGTTGGCCGTGATCGAGACCTTGCCGTCCTCGATTGTCAGGTTGTAGCCCTCAGAGGCGGTGTCCTCTGGCGAGCCCTTCGTGTCGACCAGGGTCAAGACGATGTCGCCAGTCCGGGGGGTCCCCGTGGCAATGGCGAGCTTGAGTCCGTTGACCTTGGCGAGGTCAGCGGCGAACCCACGGGCGAGGTCGCTCACTGTCTGCTTGGTCAGGTTGATGTCATCGCCATAAGCAACAGCGTGGTCCATCCCCTGGGCGGCGTCGAACACGATCCGCGAGGTGGCGGTCAGGCTCGTGGTTCCATCAGTGTCGGTCCACTCGTGAAGCGCCGGGATGACCGCCGTGCTCACGCTTTCGGTGTCTGCTGCCTGGGCGGATAGCGAGCCGAAGCTCACCATGCCCAGGCTCAGCGCGCCCACGATCAGGGTGCTCAGAGTCTTGTGTCCGGCGCCACCCCGACGACGCATCCCTGACGGATGCGAGGCCGTTGCGGCACCGATGTTGTTCGGTGGCATTTTGCACTTCTCCTTAGATGAAGAGGAGACCTTTTGTCCCTCTGTCAGCATGTGTCTCCCCCTCGGGTCGTACCGACTCTCAAGGACGAGAACCCGCACGCCGAGACAACCAGTCTTGCCCCGGGGACTTGCCAGCGACTCTACGATGGGTTTCCGAGATCGAAAAGAGACTTCTCTTCCAGCGGACAACGGCGACGTCGCCGGGGTTTGTCATGGTCGCGTGCGAGAGTCTGCCTGCGTAGGGAGTCGCCACAGCCGTCCTGACCCGCGACAATCCCTCCGGCGAGTCGCTCCTCCGAGGTAAGCCCCCATCCAGGGCAAAGGCTCGGGTCCGGCTCGCGCGCTCGCTTGCGTTCTCATGTGGCGAACGCACCCCATGCGCACGATGACGGTGCTCGGGTGTGCGCGACCGTCGCCCTCGTGATCGCTCGGCCCGGGCGCTGGTGTCGTGGGTTACGGGGTGGTCTCGGAGTAGGTCCTAACGGCGGTAGGGCTCGCAGGTTTGTAGATGTACTCCGGGTTGCCGGAGGAAGTGAAGTCCGGCAGGGTGAGGGTGACCCGCAGTTGCGTGGCCGCCTGTTCCCCGGTCGGAACGTTGACGCGCACTGCGTTGCTCGTGAATCGCTCGAACCTGAAGCCGACGTCGGCACCCGAGCCGAACGACGCACCGGTTCCTCCCGCCAACGCGACGATGGAGACACCGAAGATGGCACCCTTGAGATTCTGAGTCCCTTCCACGTCGCCCGACATGGCCTTGCCATCCTCTCCGAGGATCAATCCCGTGGTCCCGCTCTTCAAAGTGAGCACGTCCCTATAGGTGGCCGGGGCATCAAACCAGTTGTCCGCAGCGGCACCACCCAAGGTGCTCCCGACAGTGATCTGATTCATATCAACGGTGTATCGCTTGATTCCTTGCTGCTTCTTGAGTGTGTATTTCGCCGTTGCCGGCTGATAGGGTGACTCAAAAACGCTGCTGCCGGCTTGTGCCGTGTGGGTCTGAAGGTCGTAGTCCTTCCAGCTAGCACTGTTCGGCTTCCAATCAACGGACGTTCGTGCGAACCCGTTCGCGTCGGTCGCGGTGGTCCTGTTGATGATGGGCGTCCCGCCAGTGACCCCGACGTCGTTGAATACCCAATTGATTCCCACCCCCGGAAGCGGCTTGCCCTTGTCTTTTCCTTCCAGGATCGTGAGCCGTGTTGAGAATTCCTTCTGGCCTGTGTGCCCATCCCATGTCGGTGCGACTGTGAACGCGGTCTTGGGTTTGGGCTGGGCCACCGGAGTAGTCCCCGACACGGAGGGGCAGTACTTCTTGGCCTTGCCGCCGAAGTAGGCGCGCACCGTGAAGCCGTCCAACTCAGTGTCCCCTTTGGGCTCCTGCGTCACCTTGGACGTGACTTGTGCTACACCACTGCTGTTCGTCGTGGCGGTCGTTTTGATGTGCGTTCCGTAGCCCCAGTTCGAGAGATGGGTGCCAACATTGAGGTCGAAGGTCACGGTCTGGTTGGCAACGGGCTTGCCCTTCTCGTCCTTCAGCGTCGCCTTCACTGCGATGGTCTGCTCGTCGGCCCATTGCGACTTCGGGAGGGCGCCGAGCGTGAGCTTCGTCTCCTTGCCACGTGTCACCGTGATGACCGGGGAACTCCTCGAAATCGACCTCAGGACCTTCCTCGTCGTCTTGACGATGTTAGTTCCCGGAATCCATTGGCCACTCGCGCCCCAGGAGCCCTGCGTCCTGCCGATGGTCTTGGTGGTCTTCCGGACGGCGGCGACAGAGATGACCTTCCACTTGCCGGCATGCTTCTTAGTGTTCTTGAAGGCGAAAACAGCGGTTCCCTTGAAGGCGTCCTCTGTCATCTTGACCTTCGACTTCGTGTTCTGAATCGTCACCGACGTGGAGTTGGAACCGGCGACGCTGTTGTTCACCGAGACCTTGAGCCGAGCCTGCTGGGTCGCCTCCGCAAAAGTGGTCGTCACGTCGATCGACTTCTTGACCCACTTGAGGCTCTTGATGCTGAAGCCTCCCGATGCAGCTTCCGCTGCGGGCGCCATCACCATCGACGTCGCCACCAACGCGAAGCTGGCAGCAGCGGCCAGCGCAACTCTGATGGGAAGCGCTGCCTTGTTGGGGATTCGTGTTGCTTCCATGAGAGGAATCGCCTTTCCGTTTCCGAGCCCTCGGGGGCTTCGAGCACACGGGGTCATTCGTGGTGATGCACCGCCTTCGGCATGACCCCTGGGAAGCCGCGGGCGGTTCATGTCGTTGACCCTGGTCAGCCTGGCACAGTCCGGACCGATGTAGGGCGGCCCTCGGCGTACCGGTGTCAACAACCAAGCCTACTGTGCAACCAGGATCCACTCAAAGCGACCGGCGGCATTCGAACCCACGCGACGCCGTGAGACTGCATGCCTCCCGCGAGCCTCGTAGGGGGTCACGTCCGGCGACCTGACCGGTGCTACACTGATCAGGCTGATCATGCTGATCATGCTGATCGTACTAGGAGGGTTCGACGTGATCAAGGAAGTCAACGCGGTGGCGTTTCGCCAGCGGCTCGGGGAGATGCTCAGCCATGTCCAGTATGCCAACGGAAGCGTCCTGATCACGCGCGACGGGGCACCGGTAGCCGCGCTCATCGACCCAGCGCTGTTCGATCAGATTCGCACCATGAGGTCTCGCTTCGATGAGCTGTGTGCTGAGGTAGCGCAGGGCTACGCGAGCGTTCCCCTCGAAGAGGGCATGGCCGAAATCGACGCCGTGTGCGCCAGCGTAAGAGATGGCTCCTAGTGGCCCTGGTCCGAGTCGTCTTCGACACCAACGTCATCGTGTCGGGAATCGCCTATCCAGCCTCGATTCCTGGGCTGCTTCTTGCCCAGTGGAGAAACGGACACCTCGACCTGGTGACGTCACGCCACATCGTCGACGAGGTTGCACGTGTTCTTCCCAGACTCACCTCTGCGGGCATCACTGCCGACCAGGCGCGAGAGATCGCTGACCACTTCCTGTTCTGCCACTTCGTCGAGCCGACCGAACTCGATGTGCCCGACCTGAGAGACCCGGCCGACTTGCCGATTCTCGGCACCCTGATCGCCGGTGAGGCCCAGTTCCTAGTGACCGGAGATGCCGACCTCCTGGCCCTGGCCAACCGCTTCCCGATCCTGACACCACGCGCCTTCCACGACCGGTACGCGGAGTAAGGCAAGTTCGGTCAAGCCCGCTCGGGGACTCGGCATCGGGCGCGCGCGATGCCTCACAACACGTCCGCTGATCTCACGGAGAAGATCGCGACCTAGCCGCCCTCGACGACGCAGTGACCAGCGGTTTCGCCAAGAACCGCTCCGATGCCGTCCGCCAGTCGATCGCCTACCTTGGTCGCCGCAGGGCCTACCAACAAGACGCTGAGATCGTCGCCCGCCTCCACGCACGGGGCGACACTCTGTACCCCGACCTGGGTCCCATCCCCCCCAGCGACCTGAGCGGCCTGACCTAATGCGACCCATCGTCCTGGCTGCGCTGGACAAGACCCGCCCCGTTCTTGTGTTGACCCGGGACGTGGCCTTCGGCTACCTCAGCAAAGTCACCATCGCTCCCATCACGAGTACCGTCCGAGGCCTGAGTACCGAGCTTCCGCTCGGCCCAGCCAACGGTCTTGACCACTCCTGCGTCGCAAGCTGCGACAACGTCACCACCATCGCCAAAGACGCAATCATCAAACAGGTCGGCTACCTACACGACAGTCAAGAAGCGGACCTCACACGATCCCTCGCCAACGCCTTCGACCTCCAGCAGGCAACCTTCTGACCAATCCCCCGCACCCAGGCTCGGGCGAGGGTTTGTCGCAATGGTGCCGTCCGTCATCGTCCAAAGGCTTTCTTGTGAACGATGACGAAACCTGGCTTGCCTGAGAACCTCACCTTGAGTGAAGCCGAGCCGGCTCACTTGGTTATGGTGAGCTTGGCTGTCGTTTTGCCTGATGTGAGGGCTTGCTGGTTGCCGAGGTACTGGATTCTCAGCGTGTGGCGGGTCTTGCTCACCTTGAGGGTG
>WQYN01000016.1 GCA_009781225.1 Micrococcales bacterium
GGAAAAAACCCGGGGCAAATCCAACGGGAGCGCTCCCTAGTTTCGCTTTGGGGAGCTGGGGGGGCGGGGAGCTGGGGGGCTGGGGGGGCGGGGGCTGGGGGCCGGGGGGCTGGCTACGGCGCCGCTAGAGCGCCGCCGCCCAGGCGCGGGCTGCGGCGATGGCAGCGGTGGCGGCCGCCTTTTGTGCGGCTACCGCCGCGGGTGCCGTCCCCCCAGGGGCGCTGCGAGAAGCGATCGATCCCTCCACAGTCAAAACTGCCCTCACCTCTGAGGTGAGACGAGGGTCCAGGGCGGCTAGGTCGCCATCGTCCAGGTCTTTTAGATCGCAGGCACGGGACTCGGCGAGCCGAACGGCCTGGCCGGCGATCTCGTGAGCCTCGCGGAAGGGGACGTGCTGGCGCACGAGCCACTCGGCGAGATCCGTGGCGAGCGCGTGCCCCAGGGGGGCCTGCTCAGCCATGCGGTCGGTGTGGAAAACCGCGGTCGCGACCAGGCCTGTCAGCGCGGGCAACAGAAGCCCGAGCGTGTCGACCGCGTCGAACACGGGCTCCTTGTCCTCCTGGAGGTCGCGGTTGTAGGCCAGCGGCAGGCCCTTGAGCGTGGCGAGCAGGCCCGTGAGGTCGCCGATGAGGCGCCCGGACTTGCCTCGGGCGAGCTCAGCGATGTCGGGATTCTTCTTTTGCGGCATGATGCTCGAGCCGGTGGCAAAGGCGTCGTCGAGGGTGAGGTAGGCGAACTCACGGGTGTTCCACACGATGATCTCCTCGGCCAGGCGCGAGAGGTCAACCCCGATCATCGCGGCGATGAAGGCGAACTCGGCGACAACGTCGCGGGCGGCGGTGCCGTCGATTGAGTTCTCGGTGGGAGCGTCGAAGCCGAGGTCAGAGGCGACCCGCCCAGGGTCCAAGCCCAGCGACGACCCAGCGAGCGCGCCTGAGCCGTAGGGGCTCTTTGACGCTCGCTTGTCCCAGTCGCGCAGGCGGTCAATGTCGCGGATGAGCGGCCAGACGTGGGCGAGTAGGTGGTGGGAGAGCAGCACGGGCTGGGCGTGCTGGAGGTGGGTGCGGCCCGGCATGGGGGCGTTCGGGTGGCGGTCGGCCTGGGCGATTAGGGCGTCGGCGAGGTCGGCTGTGAGGTTTGTCAGGTTCCTCGCCTGTTCGCGCAGGTAGAGCCGGATAAGCGTCGCGATTTGGTCGTTGCGCGAGCGGCCCGCCCGCAGCTTCCCGCCGAGCTCGGGGCCCAGGATGTCCAGGAGCCCGCGCTCCAGGGCGGTGTGGACGTCCTCGTCGGCGGCGTCGGGGGCGAAGGTGCCGTCTTTCACCTGGTGGTCTAGCGTGTCGAGACCGTCGAGCATGAGGCGGAGCTCGTCATCGTTCAGCAGGTTGGCGGTGTGGAGCACGCGTGCGTGGGCGCGCGAACCGGCGATGTCAGCGGCGGCCAGGCGCCAGTCGAAGTGCGTCGAGACGGACAGGGCCGCGAGCGCGGGGTGCGGGCCGCCGGAGAACCTGCCCCCCCACAGTGCGGTGCGGCTTGAGTCATGCGAGGTCACGGGGCCTCCTTGGGAGTCGCGCTGGTCTGCCCCCCAGGGTAGCCGGGAGCGCACGCCAAGCGCGGGAGAATCCGTCCACGGAGTGGCAAGCGGCGCACGATGGCGGGGGTCGGGTTGGGCTGAGACGGGTCCTCCCGCTGGGGGGTGCGAGGGTTTCGTTGGTCTGCTCTCGTTGGCTTGGTTCTCTGGCTCGTTTTGGTACGGTTTCTCGCCTCGTTTTGGTATAGTCACGGTCCCGGCCGTATCGGGAGGCTTCGAATGCGACCGATGTCGCTGTGGGAATCTGGAGACTCGACCGGTGAGGTGCGTCTTGGCGACTTGTTCGCCGACTCCCAGGTCGCCTCGGATCCGGATTCCAAGAGCGCCACCGATCTTGCTCGGCTTGTGGTGCGCGGCGGCTGGCCTGCGGGCCTCGACATGACGGACGCTGACGCACAGGGACTGGCCCGCCGCCATCTGCGGGCGATGTCGGAGGTGGACCTTTCGTCTCTCACCGGCCAACGGCGGGACCCCGTGCGTGTGGGGCGACTGCTACGTTCCCTGGCTCGCGCGGAGTCATCCGAGACCTGCGGGTCTACGCCCAGGCCATCGACAGCGACGTGTATCACTATCGCGACTCCAACGGGCACGAGATCGATGCGATCGTGGAGCAAGCGGATGGCAGGTGGGGTGCCTGCGAAATCAAGCTGGGGGCCGGGGCGGTGGAACGAGCGGCGACTTCGCTGCGTTCGGCGGTTGACCAGATCGACACTCGCGTTGTCGGCCCACCGGCGTTTCTCGCGGTGATCACCGGAAGCGGTGTTGCCTTCCGGCGAGCCGATGGGGTCTACGTCCTCCCGATTGGGGCTCTCAGACCGTAACACCGCTGGCCCTCGCACCCCCTCGCCCGGCCACCGTGCGTCAAGGCCCTCCTCAGACAATAAGAACGGGACAATCCGCTCCCGGAGCGCAAAGCGGGCGCACGATGACGGCCCTCACCCCAATCGCGGAGCAGATTCTCCCGCTTGGGTTCTACGGGCCTAGGCAGTCGAGTTGGACGTGGTGGACGCCATCGTCCCTGGTGTGGGCTACGCCACCTGTGGCGGTGAGGATCATGAGGAAGGCGGGATCAGCGATCTTGTCCGCGAGCTTGGCTTTTAGGCGAAGTAGGCTGCGGGCTGCCTCGTCGGCGCGATTCCAGTCGAGCTTGACCTCGATAGCACCCCAGGTCCCATCGGGCGCGGTGACGATGGCGTCGGCCTCCAGGCCCTTGTTGTCGTGGTAGTGGAATACGTTGCCGTCGTTGGCTTGGGCGTAGATGCGCAGGTCGCGGACGCAGAGGGACTCGAAGAGGAAACCGGTGGTCTTGGGGTCTTTTTCCAGCGCGGCTGGACGGACGTCGAGGGCGGCGACGGCCAGCGACGGGTCCACCAGGTGCCGTTTTGGAGAGGCGAGCATCTGGGACTTCGCTCGGATTTGGTATCTCCAGGACGGAAGGTCTTCGACGACAAAGATCCTGGTCAGCGCCTTGAGGTAGTTGCGGACGCTGGACAGTGAGAGGTTTTCGTCAGGGCCGACCTGGCCGACGATGTCGTCGTGGATGGTGGGAATGGAGGTCAGCGTTGCGGTATTCCTGGCCAGCGAGTACAGCAGGGAGCGGACCTTGAGGGGATCTCGCGCCACCCCGTCAAGACGGGAGATGTCTGATTCGGCGATCGCTGAGACCAGCTGGCGTGGGACCCTCAAGGCCAGGGCGTCGGGATCGTTGAGAGACACGGGCCAACCACCCCTGCAGATCAAGCGGATCGCCTCGGGGTAGGTCAGCTCAGAAGAGACCGGCTCGTCGATTCGGCCTCCGGCGAGCAGGTGGGCCAGCGACACCTGGCCGGTCGCGTGTCCGGACTCGAAAAGCGACATTGGCCTCATGCGCAGGCGAGCGAACCTTCCGGTGCCCGAGTGGCTGGTCGCGTCGAGCGGCGGGGTGGCTGAGCCGGTGAAGATGAACTGGCCCCTGGTTGGCGCGTCGTCGATCAGCCGCCTGGCGACGTCCCACAGTTTGGGGACCTCCTGCCATTCGTCGACGAGTCTGGGGCGACTGCCAGCCAGGACGGCCTTAGGGGTCAGGTTGGCGCGGGTGCGCACGTCGGGATCGTCAATGAGGGTCTCCGATGTCGCGTGGTGTCGGCCCGTCCAAGTCTTTCCACACCACTTCGCTCCTTCGATGAGGACACCGCCGAACGCCTGCAGGTGCTCGGCGAGCTCGGCATCGATCAGCCGGGGTCGGTAGGGGTTGGACGGAGAAGGTCGCATGCTCGAAAGCGTAACAGATTTCTGCATGTCATGCACGGCGTTGCGCGTTTGCTCCCCTTGGCATTGCGCGTTTGCTCCCCTTGGCGTTGCGCGTTTGCTCCCCTTGGCGGGGTAAGGGCGCAGGGCGAGTAGCGTTGTGCCGTGAGCCTCACGCCCTCCCGTGCCCTTGTTTCTTTCCTGCTCGTCGCTGGGCTGGGGGTGGTGTGTATCCCGACGGTGGGGGCCGCACCCCCGATTTCGCCCAGGTGGAGCCCAGCCAACACGTCGACCACGGTTACTGGGGTGGCGTCGCCTGGGTTCACTGCGATTGTCGCGGGAGAAGTATCGGGCTATGCCTTGGATGCCGACGGCGGCATCTGGGCCTGGGGAAACAACACAAACGGCCAGCTGGGCAACGGTACGGCGGGTGGAAGCGTGCCAACGCCGGGTCGAGTTCAAGGCGCCCCAGGGACCACGCTGCCCGCGTTTGCCGCCGTCGCCGGGGGATCCTCCGCGGCCTACGCGCTGGATGCCGATGGCGGCGTCTGGGCCTGGGGATACAACGGGACCGGCCAGTTGGGCGACGGTACCACCAGCCCCAAATACAATCCGGTTTCCGTGGTCCCCTCCACCGGGACGCAGCTGCCAGTGTTCAAGGCCGTCGCCGCGGGAACCCAAGCCGCCTACGCGCTGGATGAAGGCGGGGGCATCTGGGCCTGGGGAGGCAACACTTATGGCCAACTCGGCAACGGCGGCACCTCCTCGTCGGCGACTCCCGCGCGGGTGGAGGCCGCGACGGGAAGAACGATGCCCAAGTTCACTGCCATCGCCGCAGGAAGCTTCGCGGGCTACGCGCTGGATGTAGATGGCGGAGTCTGGGCCTGGGGAGAAGGCTTCTTCGGCGCGACAGGACACGGCACCATCAACGACGCCGTCAATCCCCTCCCCTTGGTACCCGCCCCGGGGACAACGCTGCCCGTCTTCACCGCCATCGCAGGGGCGCCCCTGGGGGGGTACGCGTTGGACGAGGACGGACGCGTCTGGGGTTGGGGAGACAACTCTCTGGGAGAGTTGGGCCAGGGTCCCACGGGACCTGGGCGCAGTTTGACGCCGGTTCGAGTTAAGGATCCCCCGGGGACGACGCTGCCGACGTTCACAGCGATTGACGCGGGAGAGCACACCTTGCACGCCTTGGATGAGGACGGCCGGGTCTGGGCGTGGGGCTCCGACACTGCTGGCCAGCTAGGATGCGGCTTCACCGCAGGTACCGCGTCGTATTGGCCGGTCATAGCCGAGGCAGCCGCAGGAGTAACGATGCCGGCCTTAACCACCATCAGTGTCGGCTTCAGGACCGTCTACGCGTTGGACACCGATGGCGCCCCCTGGGCCTGGGGAGACAACCAGTATCTTCAGGTGGGTGACGGCACGGGCAACCGAACTGAAAGGCCAATCCCTCTGCCGGTGACGGTCAGGGACGTGAAGTTCGGCGGGGCTTCCGCCTCGGGCTTGCTCCAGAGCGGGAGAGTTTGGTCGGCGACCACCCCGGTAGGGTGCGGTCAGCTTCCGGTGACACTGTCCCTGCGCTTTGGGAGTGTTGAGGGTTTCGTGGTCGATGCTGGGGTGTTCGACTTTGGTCAGCGACCTTCCTTCACCGTCCAGCCTGCCTTGGGTTCCATTCTTGCCGGTGAGACGTCTGCTCTGACAGTTCTTACGGACGGCGATCCGGTGCCGTCGGTCGGCTGGCAGTCGAGGGTTGCCGGTGAGGCGTGGGTGGATATTCCCGGAGCGAGCGATCCGACCATCACAGTCCAACCTGGCGTGTCGACGGAGTATCGGGCGGTGGCAACCAGCTGCTGGTCGGAAGTGGACCCGCTGGAGTTCACCGAGTATTCGGACGTGGCGTCTGTCGCGGTCACAACGCCTTCTCCGTCTCCGTCGACGCCTTCTACGTCGACGCCTTCTTCGTCTACGCCTTCCTCATCGATGCCTTCCTCGGCGGCGCCTTCCCCGTCGCAGTCTCCGCAGACTTCGAAGGTCACGGCGGTGGCGATGGCGATGAAGAAGGTGACGATGAGGACCAAGACCTCGCTTAAGGCCGTTTGGTTGGTCTACCCGGCCGGTGCCGGGGCGAAGCTGACCTGGTCGTCAAGCAAACCGAAGATCGCCAAGGTCAACACCTCAGGGAAGATCACCGCCCTGAAGAAGGGCCGCGCGGTCATCACGGCGAAAGCTGGCAACGGCAAGACGGCTCGGTTGAAGGTGACGGTGGTCTCCAAAGCAGTCAAGGCCAAGGCGATCAAGGTCGCCAAGACCATCAGGGTCAAGAAGGGCAAGGCGACCCGACTGTCCGTCCAACCTTCCCCGCCGGGTGCCACCCTGAAGAAGATGCCCACCTATCGCTCCTCGAAATCCGGGATCGCCGCCGTCGACAAGACCGGCCTGGTGACGGGGAAGAAGAAAGGTAGGACAAAGATCACGGTGAGGCTCGCCGGAAAGGTGAGTTCCGTCATCGTCCGCGTCACCTAAGGGCCCTCACCCCGGTTGAGATGCGGGGCGAAACGCTCGTGGAAAGACCCAGGGGCGGACGATGGCGGTCAACGCCGGGGGACTCGTTGACACGGCGGGCAGGGGATGGAAGGCTTGCGAGGGGGTTTCGGCCTGGAGGTGGCCGAGCCCAGCCGGCATTGTCGCCTCCAACGCAAGGAGCACACTTCACATGGATGCCAACTCTTCTTTTGGTTCACTCGTTGCCCGGGAAGGGCGATCGCTTCGTCCGGCGCTGGGGGCGATGACGATCACGCTCGCGCTGGTGGTCACCACCTTCATCCCCCTCGCAGCGGAGGCTAGCGCTCCGGTCGCTTTGCTGTCGGGCTCGTTGTCCGCCACCACCGCCGATGATCCTGCTCCCCCTGCTCCCCGCGATCCCCCGACCACAGAGCCTGAAGCGCCACAGTTGCCCCTCGCGGCCCAGTCACCCCTCGTGCAACAGTCGCCTCTTTCCCCTCTCACCTCGGCCGTTAGCCTGGCGGACGGCGACTGTGCGCCCGCCAGCTTGGGGTCGTGGGACTCGGGGTTCCCGGTGAGCGCGGTGCGCAGTTCGGAACCGTCAGATTGTCATATGGTGACGACGACGACCTCAGGAACATACTTGCTGCGGGTCGACGTCCCCCTAGGTGACTGGGCGGCGACGGCGACGTTGATGGAGGCTGGCACGCCCTACATCTCGACGACCCACTATTCCAACTATCGCGGCCTCGTCTGGGCAACCCTGAAGTCCGCAACCGACTATGAGATCGTTGTCACGGGCGACCCTGGCGGGTCCAACCCTGTCTATCGGGTGGGCTTGTACCGAGTGGCCGACGACACGGGGTGCGGAACAATCGGCTCCACGGCGTGGGATGCGGCCCCGACGCAAATCTCGTTCCCTACGGCAGCGGAGATTGTCTGCAACAACGTCTCATCTGTCAGCGACGAGTACCTCCAGTTCAGTCACCAGTCGAGCGATGAGTATCTTCATCACCTCGTCTTTGACAGTACTGGGGCAACGGTCTGTGACTGGGGCTGGGGAGAGGACGCCTCGGCGCCCTGCCGCACGTACTTGGGCGGCACGCTTCGGATCCTGAGCTACCGGGAACTGGCCTACAGTCATCTCGCCAACACCTCCGCCGACATTTGGGCCAGCAGCCACCTTTCGACCGTCGGCTGCTCCACGGTGCCCTTGGGATCATGGAATGCTGGCTTCCCGGTGACTTCTGTGCGCAGTACATCCCATCCTGACTGCCTTCTCGTGACGACCACTTCCGCTGGTGAGTATGTGTTCCGCGCCGATCAGCCTTCCGATGACTGGACGGCCTGGATAGAGCTCTACAACGTTGACTTTCAAGGAATGCACGCCCGGGCAGTATCGGGCGCCCCATTCTCCGGGTCTACCAGCACTTTGCAGGCAGCAACCACCTATCGCATGGTCGTCTCAGGAAACCCACACGGATCCTCCCCTGTCTATAAGCTGGGTTTGTACCAGGTGTTGAGCAACACGTCCTGCGGGAGAGTGTCCGCGATGGGATGGGATGCGGCACCGACTTTGCTGTCATTCCCAACAGGCGAAGAGATACTGTGCAACAGGCTCGCAGCCTCTTCCGGTGACATCCTTCAGTTCGCTCAACTGAGCGCTGATCCTGATCTCGTCCATCAAGTGTATGACAGCACCGGCTACGGCGTGTGTACACTCAGCGGCCTCGAAGACAACCGAGCCCGGCGTTGTGAGTTGTACGGAACCGCAGTCTATCGAGTGCTGAGTTTTCGGCAGTTGTCCAACAGTCGTCTCAGCGGATCGACCGCTGCGCTCTGGACCACCAGTTACACCACGACGGAAGGCTGCACCACCCGTCTTGATGCCACGGTATCCTTCGCCGCGCCCCGCATCTCAGCCCGTCGGATCGCCGACCAACCAGCCGACTGCCATCTGTTGAGCCTTCCGCGCGGTAGCTTCGCCCAAGTCGACGCCGCTTGGTCTACCTCGGATCAACTCTCCGCGGAGATCATCGACGCCGAGGGAGGCTTTGAATGCTCGCGCTACGACTCCTGGAGGGGGAGCCTGTGTGAACTCCGGGGCCCCGCTCCTTATCGTCTCATCGTCTGGGGACCCTCCAACACGCACTATGAGATGGCAGTACGCCGCGTCAACAACCCCGTGGGCTGCCAACTCATCGCAGATATTGGCTCGGGAATCGCCCCACGAAACGGCATCCTCGCTGGGAGCCCCGACCAACGCTGCTTCCGATTCATCGGCGGCAAGGATGACCAACTGCGATTCTATGCAAAACACCCGACGACGTCCTCAAAGTACTATTCGCTTGGCCTCTACCGCACGGACGGCACACATGTGGGCAGTGCCTACTACGCGCAGCCCGACTACATGTGGACTCTCCCTTCCTCCGGCGAATACATTGCCGTGGTCTGGTCAGACAGCTCATCGCCTGAACCCTTCGAATTCAAAGCAGACTGCCTCAACCCTGCATGTGGACCCGACGTGCTAACCCTGACCTCAATGAGCCCCGCCCAGGTGGGCTCCTCCAGTGAAGTCACCCTCGAGCTTCGCGGCAAAGCCTTGTCCACCGCGACACGCGTCACCCTCACGCGCGGCTCAGAGCGGATCGTAGGAACTGTGCCCAAACCAGGAGCCGATGGCCGCTCGCTGAGTGTTCGGTTTGCCCTCTCCAAGACGACAGGTAGCTGGGGAATCCAGGCGACAAACCCGGACAACACGACCGCGTCGCTCTCGAACGCCCTTTCCGTGGTCGAGCGCCAAGACCCCGAGATTGACATCGACCTCACCGCTCGGGACGTCTTTGTCGCCGGCCGCACGCAGACTGTCTCTGTCACCGTCACAAACACTGGAAACGTTGACGCCCTTGGTGTCCCTATCTTCCTGGAAGGATTCCCTGCCGGCACGGAAATCGTCCCAGATTTTGACCTCTATACCACACCGGGCCCCAAAGAAGACCCGGTCCTCGATTCCTTCGATCCTGCGAAATCCACCTATCCTGGCCCCGATAACCTGGTCGGGCTTCCCCTTCTGGTCAACAGACTCCGCCCAGGGGAGCAAACTCAGCTTGACTTCCAGGTCACCGTAAAAGAACGTGTCCCCTTCGAATTGACGGCCTCTGCCAGTCCCTGCTTCTTCGACGACTCGAAGAATGACGACCCCGATTCTGATGGTTGGGGTCAGCAAAAATGTCTCGATGCGATCGTCGATGTCGCCCTTGCCTTCGTTCCAGGAGGCACCTGCGCCAATGCCGTCGTCAGCGCTGTCGTGGAGGGATCGCGGCGGTTTGTTGCCAGCGAGCTTCCACCCTCCAGCGTAAGCGCGTTCTTTGGAATCATGGACGGTGTGGCTTGTGTCGCTTCGTTCCTCCCCGGTGGGAGTGTGGCGGCCGGTATTTGGAAAGCTGTCTCCACCGCAGCCAAGGTAGGCCTAGCAGGAGACGGATGCTTCAGGCCCAAGAAACGTCGACGCCAGGATCCCGTTGACTCTGTTGACCCCAACGAGATCGTTGGACCGAACGGTGGCGGCAACCGCAGGGCCATCCGAGGTGAGGGACTGCAGCGTTACGCGATCTACTTCGAGAACAGCGAGGAGGCCACAGCCCCAGCTCAGGAAGTGTTCATAGAAGACAACCTCGACCCCGGCGTCTTTGACCTGACCACCCTGAGGTTCGGAAACGTCAACTTCGGAACCCACCGCTACATCCCGCCCCTTGACTCCACCGAACTAGACGACGTCTACGACCTAGTGGACGCCGACGGACTGCGGCTTGACATCAAGGCTTCAGTTACACCGCAGGGCGAGGTGACCTGGAGTCTCACCACTCTCGATCCCTTCACCCAGATTCTCCCCCAAGACCCGCTGCTCGGTTTCCTTCCCCCCAACAAGAACGGAGTCGAGGGCCAAGGTGTCCTTTACTACGACGTCGCCTTCAAGACCCCCACCAACGGCCAGGTCATCGAGAACTCGGCGAGCATCGTCTTTGACCTAAACGCGCCGATCGAAACCAACACCTGGTCCAACCTCATTGACCGCGACATCCCCACCGCCCGCGCCTCCTCCCCCGCCACGGCAACCGGACCTTTCACCGTCACATGGACCGGCCAGGACGCCACTTCCGGCGTTGAGATGATTGACGTCCTGGTCTCCCAGGACGGCGCTCCCTACAAGATCTTCAAGACCGCATCAGCGTCCGGAAGTGCACTTTTCCCCGCCGAGCCAGGCCACACCTACGCCTTCTCAGCGGTCGCCTTTGACTACGCTGGACACCAAAGCCCTAGGCCTGCCACTCCGCACACCACCACCGTGCTCGCCCCCGGCACCCTTGGGCGCTCTGGCACGCTGACCATCGGTGGCAGTCCGACCGTCGGCCAGAGGCTCACGATCACCACCCGCCCCACATGGACGCCGCAGCCCCAAGTCGCCACCCAGTGGCTGCGCGACGGACAGCCCATCGCTGGTGCGACCCAGGACGCCTACCAGCTCACTGCGGCGGATCTCGCCAAGTCGGTCTCCGTCAGGCTGACAGCCACGCGATCCGGCTACCGCCCCGACGTGGTGACCAGCGCCTCACTCAGTGTGAGCGCGGCTGGCAAGGGTCCGTCATCGTTCGCCATTACGGGCGTGGCGATGGGACTGACCAAGGTGACGATGAAGGCGCGCACCTCGCTCAAGGCCAAGGCTTTGACCTACTCGCTGGGCGGCACGGGCACTTCGGTGACGTGGAAATCCTCCAAGCCCAAGGTCGCCAAGGTCTCCAAGACCGGCAAGATCACCGCGCTCAGGCCCGGCAAGGCGACGATCACCGCGACCGCCTCCAACGGGAAGACCGCCAAGCTCGCCGTCACCGTTGTCAAGAACGCTGTCAAGGCGAAAGGGGTCAAGGTCGCCAAGGTGCCCAAGAAGCTGAAGGTGGGCAAGTCGGCGCGGCTGGCGGTGTCTCCCGTGGCGGCCAAGGCAACGCTGACTGCGATGCCGGTGTTCAAGACCTTGAGCCGCGCCGTCGCCACGGTCGACGCAACAGGCCTGGTCACAGCACACAAGAAGGGGACCGCCACGATCACCGTCAAGCTCGCCGGCAAGACCAAGAAGGTCACCATTCGCGTGACGTAGCTCGGAAAGCCGGCGCACGATGACGGATCGCGAGTCGGGCGCAGGGCGGCGCACGCCCCTCGGAGCCTGCTGTTTGTAGCGTTCAACGCCTGCTATTTGTAGCGTTCAGGCCGTGCTATCTGTAGGATTCAGCGTGTGGAGTACTCCGATCGCGCCGTTGACGACGAACTTGACCTGCTGCTCAGCGCTCTCCCGGCTGTGGCTATCGATGGAGCCAAGGGGGTCGGCAAGACCTCGACAGCGCAGAGACGGGCCGCAGCCACCGTGCTCCTCGACTCGAGCGCGGTACGCGAAGCAGTCGCCGCCCATCCAGAGTCCATCCTGACCAGGAAACCCCCGCTACTGATTGACGAGTGGCAAAGGGTCCCCGAGGTATGGGACGTGGTCCGCCGCAGCGTTGACGGTGACCGCACGCCGGGTCGATTCCTCCTGACTGGCAGCGCGACACCAGCCCCTGGCGCGACGGCACACTCAGGTGCCGGCCGCATTACGCGGCTACGCATGCGACCGCTGGCCTTCAGTGAGCGCCGCGTCGAGACACCGACCGTCAGTCTGCAGCAGCTCCTCACAGGAGAAAGACCGCCAGTCGAGGGGGTCACCAACGTTCGGCTGGTTGACTACGTCGACGAGATCATGACACCAGGCCTGCCAGGTTTGCGTGGATTGCCCCCCCGGCTCCTGAGAGGAGAACTCAACAGTTACCTGCGCAACGCCGTCGATCGCGACATCCCTGAACAGGGACTCTTGGTGCGCAAGCCCGACGTGCTGCTGGACTGGATGCGGGCGTACGCCGCGGCGACGTCAGGAACCGCCAGCTACACCGAGATCCTGAACGCCGCCACAGCAGGCCTAGCTGACAAGCCTGCTCGTTCCACGACCGCCGCCTACCGTGACGTTCTTCAGCAGCTCTGGCTCATCGACCCGCTTCCCGCATGGGCTCCCTTGGGACGAGAGTTCTCCCGGCTTGGACAGACCCCCACCCATCACCTGGCAGACCCCGCCCTCGCCGCCCGCCTGCTCGGCCTAACCCAGCAATCCCTGCTTGACGGCGAAGGCACCCCGCTTGGACCCCAGCAAGGCACCATGCTGGGTCGCTTGTTCGAATCGCTCGTCACCCTCAGCATCAGGGTCCTCGCTCAACGCGCCGAAGCGAGCGCCGCGCACCTTCGCACACGCAACGGCGACCACGAGATCGACATCATCCTCACCGATCCCACCGGAAAGGTCCTCGCCATCGAAGTCAAGCTAGCCGGCGCCATCGTCGACCATGATGCTCGCCATCTGGCCTGGTTCGAGGCGGCCTGCGGCTCACAGATCCTCGACCGCCTGATCATCAACACCGGTCCGATCGCCTACCGCCGCCCAGACGGCATCGCCGTCATCCCGCTTGCGCTCCTTGGCCCGTAGCGCTCTCCGCCCAAGGTGGCACCAAGAGTGGGACAACCCGCTCCCGGAGTGCCAAGGCGGCAGGCAAGGCGGCGGGCAAGGCGGCGCACGATGACGGCCTGCGCCTCGGTCCGGGAGCGGATCCTCCCGCTTGAGTACTACGGGCCCAGGGCGGCCAGTGAGCAGGTGACGGTCCCGTCATCGGCGGCAAGGGTTGGCCCCGTACCCGAGATGACCAGGCGAAACACAGGCGGTGACGTCACCTCGTGGTCGATTTGAGCGACGGCTGCGTTGAGCGATTGCACTCCCTGAGCAATCTGGCCAGCACCCAGCTTGACCTCGACAGCACCCCAACGTCCGTCAGGAAGGCTGACGACAGCGTCAATCTCATGGTTGTTTGAGTCGCGGTAGGCGCGCACCTCCCCGTCGATCAAGCGCGAGGGTCCGAAATGAGGCTTCAGACGCAGTCGACCGAGCGATCGCCGTGATGAGCTGCCGGATGACGACGGGGTCATGTCGCATCTCCACCAAACGGGGCAAGTCCGTCCGGGCGACCTCATTGATGTATCCGCGCAGCATGGAAAACGCATCGTCTGGTTCCAGGTGCGTCAGTGCTGGGAATCCCGGGAGTATCAAAGCAGCCACCACATCCGGGTAGGTCATGAGAGAGGCGGGATCGACACCGGGCACTCGCCCCTCGAACAATGCCGCCAGGCTGACACCCTCACCACCACGTGCGTCCAGCTTTTCGTGCCACGTCAACGTTCGTTGCCCGATCCGAAGCATTCTGCCGGCACCGCTGTGGCGACTTGCAGGTGACCTAGGGTGTGTGTTGCAGGTCCACTAGGGTGGCATTTGCAGCTCTCAACCCCCCGAGTCCGGCTTTCTCAGGGTCCTGGCCCAGATGGTGTCAAAACCGAGAAAACCCGCTCCCGGAGTGGCAAGGCGGCGCACGATGACGGACCTCACCTTGGGCCCGACGGTCCCGCTTCTAGGGTCCCAGGGCCGTGATCGGCACGACGAACACCCCGTCGTCTCTCCGGTAGGTGAACCGGCCCCCGGTGATGACCACCAGGGCGAGCGGCTGCCCGTGCTTGTCGACATCGACCTTCCCGGCGCAGTTCAGCAGCGCCGCAGCCCCCGAGTCCGTCGCGCCTTCGCCGAGCTTGATCTCGAATGCCGCCCATCGGCCGCCGGGGATTTCTAGGATGACGTCTACCTCGGCCCCGGTGCGCGAGTCGCGCCACGCCGAGAAGGTGCCTCTCAACGCCTGAGCGTAAATGCGCAGGTCGCGTAGCACCAGCGACTCGAACTGGAGGCCTGCCGTCCGAAGGTCCCCCAGCAGCTCGCCCGACCCTGCGCTCAAAGCCGCAAGCCCGAGGGACGGATCGACAAAGTGGTGGACCGGTGTGGTTCGCAAGCGGGTTCGCGAGCGCAGATGGGGCCGCCACGCCGGCAGGGGCTCGACGATCATGAGGCGCTCGAGGGCATCGAGGTAGTTGGACAGGGTCTCGGATGCGATGGGGCCGGCCTCGCCGCCGACGTCGGCCGCCAGCGTTGCACGGGTCGGGGTGGTCGCGACCGCGCGTGCCAGCGAAGCCAACAGTCGCAGGAGGTTGGCGGGGTTCCTCCGCAGTCCCATGGCGGGCATATCCACCTCAGTTAGGGAGGTCACGTAGTCGGCTAGCCACTCCCGCGCATCCGCCTCGCCCTGGCCGAGTAGTTCGGGCCAGCCGCCGACGACCATGCGTTCGACGAGGTCTGGAATCGTCGCCGGAGCGGGTGCTCCCCGAGGGTCCTCGCCGCGCAGCAAGTCCGCGAGGCTCACAGCGCCCGAGGAGTGTCCGGACTCAAACAAGGACATGGGTCGCATTCGTATCCGCCCGATCCGACCCGCGCCGGAGTGGAGACGAGCGTTGTCCCGGGGTCGGGCCGACCCCGTCAGAAGGTAGAGCCCTTTGCCGGCGTGATCGTCCACCGCCCGGCGGACAAGATTCCAGATCTGAGGTGCCTCTTGCCACTCGTCAAAGAGGATCGGTGTCGGGTAGGTGAAGAGCTGCTCCGGGTAGGTTTTCAGTGCCTCCTGCGCCTGCTCGTCGACGTCGAGGCGAAGTGTGGTTGCTGCCACTTGGCTGGCCGTCACCGTCTTGCCGACGGCCTTCGCGCCGTCAATCATGACCGCACCGATCGCCGACATCCGGGTCGCCAGCTCGGCGTCCACGACTCGAGGTTGATAGTCCGCCACCCCTGAAGTCTACATGTCGCCATCCACGAACTCGATGATTCGCCATCCACGAACTCGATGATTCGCCATCAGATGGGCGTTTTCTGCGGCAGTCTCACCGTCTGTGACGGTAAGCCTCCCGACGGTGAGCCGCCCGGACGACGGTGACCGTCAGGGTTCCGTCAGATACGTCGTAGATCACACGGTAGTCACCCACGCGGATTCGCCAAGCAGTCTCCTCACCGACGAGCTGGCGGGAACCGGGCGGCCGAGGATCCGCCGAGAGGCTGGAGACCGCAGCGAGAATTCGCGACTGGGCCAAACGAGGAAGCTTTCTCACCTGCTTTGCAGCCGCTGTGGTGAACTCGACGTAGTAGGTCATGGGGCCAGGCTGTCCCGCAGCTCCTCCAGACTCACCCGCGTCCCGTCGTCTGCCGCCTTCGCGGCGCGGTAGGCCGCCACGTCCTGGGACATCTCGAAGGCTTCGAGAGCCTGCAGGTCCTCGACGCTCACCACGACCGCCGTCAGTTTTCCGTTCCGGGTCACGCCGACCCGCTGCTGGCCATAGGCCACCCGGCTTAGGACGTCGGACAAACCCTCGCGAAGCTCGCGGGTGGTCACCTCGTCAGTTAAGATCGTCACAAGTACACAGTAGTACATAGTGTCGCTATGTACAAACATACCGCATCGTGGGTTGAGGTTCGGGAGCACGCCCAAGCAGGCCACGGTTGACCGTGTCCAACCTTGTCGGGATTCGGGCGAGGCGACTCCCCGAGAGTCAGCCCCCCTCCTCCTGGGCAGCATTCCGCAGCGCTTCGTAGAGACCCTGCGCGATCAACGCTTCTGCTAGCTGGCGGTAGTTGCCGCCGGTCATCAGGTACGTGATGGCGGCATGGTGGCCGAGGTCGGCCCGGTAGGGGATGTCTTCCAGCTCTTCGATGAGCGACGGCGAGGAGGCGAAGTTAGCCTCGGAGTTCGCCATGGCCTCAGCCTGCAACCGAGGCGAGTCCGCGGCACGGCGGGAGATGGACAAGAACGAGTTGACGCGGTCCACCTCCTCAAGGTCGGAACCGGCGAACAGGTCGTTGATGCGCTGGAGGACTTCTTCGAGGAGGCCGTACTTGGTGGTGCGCACCTGGCCGGAGCCCACTGCCGTCACACCACTGAGCTGCCCTTGTTTGCCGGGAGCCAGGCCCAGGGTGGCGTCGCTCCTCCGGGTCAGCTGGTAGTGGGTCAGCACCAACCCCGAGGTGTCGATGAGATCCTGCGGCTCATCGGTGCGAATCACCCCTCGGAAGACCTTGAGGAAGATGGCCCACTTCTCCACGTCGACCGACTGGTAGTTGATGATCTGGGAGAGGAAGTCGTAGGCCCGCACGTAGTTGTTCACGGTGGCCCGGAAGTCTTGCAGGGTCTGAATCTCCAGGTCATCGCCGTTGTCTCGGGCTAAGCGCATCCGGTCACAGAATCGGTCGCGCGAGGTTTTCATCAGCCCATACAGCCGCATATGGCTCCCCTTACGCTGAACCTCCTCCACCACCAGGTCGATCTCGGCGGTATCGACGATCCCGGCGCTTCGGAGCTTGGCGAGCATGTCGTGGATGATGTCGGGGTTGGACGGCTCAAACAGGACCGCGTCTTCGTAGTAGTCCTGGAACGCGGCCAGGATCGTGCCCGCATCGTTGACGAAGTCCAGCACATAGGTGGCGTTCTTGCCGCGGCTTATCCGGTTCAGCCGCGACAGGGTCTGCACCGCCGTGATACCCGCCAGCTTCTTGTCCACGTACATGGCGACCAACGCCGGCTGGTCAAAACCGGTCTGGAATTTGTTGGCCACGATCATCACCTGGTAGTCCGCCCCCGCGAACGCCTCCTCCAGGGCCCGGCCCTTCAGCCCCGGGTTCATCGTGGTCTCCGTGAACTCAGACCCCTGGTCCTCCACACTCCCGGAGAACGCCACGAGCGCCGAACACTGCCCCGCCAAGCCGTTCTCCGCCAGGTACCGATCAATCGCCAGCTTGTAGCGCACCGCTTCCTTACGGGACCCCGTCACCACCATGGCCTTTGCCCGACCCCCCAACTCCCCCGCCACCACCTGCAGGAAGTGAGAGACGATGACCTGGACCTTCTGAGCAATGTTGTGCGGATGCAGCTTCACCCACCGCATCACCGCCGCAGAAGCACGCGACGTGTCAACCTCGGTGGTAGCACCCGACCTGTCCTTGGTAGCCAGCCGGACCGCCATCTCGTAGGTCATGTAGTTCTGCAGGACGTCGAGGATGAACCCCTCCTCGATCGCCTGCTTCATCGAGTACAGGTCAAACGGCGCCGGCTTGCCGGTCACACCCGCAGGCCGCCCAAACAGCTCCAGAGTCTTCCCCTTGGGCGTCGCCGTGAACGCGAAGAAGCTGATCGAGGTCTGGTCCGCCCGCGCGGCCATCACCTGCGCCAACACATCCTCCGTATCCACCAAAGCCTCCGGATCCTCCTCAGAGGGCCCCTCCACATCACTGCCGACCAACACCTCCCGCAGCTTCTTCGCCGCCTCCCCCGACTGAGACGAGTGAGCCTCATCAGCAATCACCGCATAGGACCGCGCTGCCAGCGCCGGAGACTCGCGCAGCACCTCCAGAGCAAACGGGAAGGTCTGCAAGGTCACCCCAATAATCGACTCACCCTTGGTCAGCGCCTCGCTCAACTGCTTCGACTTCGACTCACCCCCCTCATGCGACACCGACACGAACATCCCCGCCTTGGTCGCCAGCCCCGAAACGGCCCGAGACAGCTGCCCGTCCAGCACCCGCCGGTCGGAGACCACAATCACCCCGTCGAACACCTTGGTCCCATCCGGGCGGTGCAACGTCGCCAACCGATGGGCGATCCACGCGATCGAGGCCGTCTTCCCCGACCCCGCCGAGTGCTGAATCAAATAACTGTGCCCCGGCCCCTCCGCCAAAGCGGCAGCCTCCAGCTTGGTGACCGCCCGCCACTGGTGGTAGCGCGGAAACAGCAAGGCCTTCTCCACGCTCGTCTTGCCGTCCGCACCCTTCTTCGCATCAATCTGATAGCGGGCAAACCGGCCAATCAGATCTAGGAACACATCCCGATCCAAGATCTCCTGCCAGAAAAACGCGGTGGGCACTGTGCCCTCCATCGGCGGGTTCCCCTCACCGTTGTCCCGCCCCCGGTCAAACGGCAGGAACCGAGTGGCCGCGGACTCCAGCCGCGTGGTCATCCGCACCCACTCCTCAGTCACCACAAAGTGCACGAGCGCCCCGCGCCCAAACTCCAGCAACGGCTCTCCCATAGGCTTGCGATCCCGCTTGTACTGCCGCAGCCCCGCCTCCAACGACTGAGTCAGTTCCGTCTTCAGCTCGATCGTCGCCACCGGAATCCCGTTGAGGAAAAGCACCAAATCCAGCGACTTCTCGCTCCGAGTCGAGTAGTGAACCTGCCGCATCACCCGCAGCCGGTTGAGCTCGTAGCGCCGGTTCAGCTCCGGGTTCAGCGGCGTCGCTGGCTTAGCCTGAAACAGCGAGAGTCTCGCCCCGCTCAGGCCGAGCGGCTGCTTCAGCACGTTGAGAGTCCCGCCCCCACCCATCACATCGGTCGCCAGTACTGTGGTCACCCGGTCCTTGATCCGTGGCCCCGCCGCTGCGTACTCCCCCAATACAGCATTGACGGACGATGGCGGACCCTCACCCTTGTTCCCTCCCACCAACTTGCTGAGCTGCTCAGGCTGCGTGTCGTAGAGCCAGCCAAACAAGTCCGGCAGGTACAACGCCGCAGCCCGGTCGTAGTGCAGGTCGTAGGGCGTTTCGGCCCTGTGCTCCCACCCGTGCTCGTACAGCCACTCGCAGATCTCCGTCTCAAACGGCTTCTCATGCTGTATCGCCATCAGGACTCCCCTCCGTTCCGGTGAACTCTCAACTCAGAGTTGATCGTTGCCCCTGATCCCTCGCCGGACCTTCCCAGACGAACCTGTAATCCCGAGGCACAGGTTGGCCGGGGCACCTCTAGCCGACCCCCTTGGCGAACTATTGACTCTGAGTCAATAGTTGCTTCCGTCACCTCACCGTCCTCCAGGGCTCGGGCAATGATGTGGTTCACGTTCGTGACGGTGGTCGCATAGAGGTCAGCCATGGCTCGCTGCGACAACCACACCGTGCCGCCCACAGCCCGCAACTGCACCTCGCTGGCACCCTCACGCCGGTAGACGATCACCTCGCCGTGCTCTTGCGGCATTGCTTCTCCTTCCCTGGCCTCGGGTCTTCAACCGGATGTGGCGTTTGTCGGGGAATCGGCGTGCAAAAGTGCTCCTGACCGGGGAGAATAGGGGTTGTGATCGTCCTCATTCTCGCAGTTCAGGGAGCACCTTTTCGAGTGAAGCGTACAGGAGCGTGTCCGTCGTAGCGTGTTGACAAGGCCGCGTCAGGCGCGGTCGGTCATCACGGCGCAGGTCGGTCAGGGAGCGGAAAATGTGTACATCATCGGGAAGCTGTGTACATCCAATGAGCACAATTTGTGTGCATTGGATGCGCACATGTCGATGGGCGTGTCGCCTCAGTCACCGCAGCACCCTCGTGACGGGTCGTCGGCGGTCAGCACCTCACGTTGGTCACGTCAAGCTGGCCCGTCACCGCCGCGCTGATCAGCGCCGCCCGGCGTTCCTTTGACAGATCAATGGCTCGTTGGGCGTCGGCGACAGTGGTGTCAATGTCGGCGATCAACTCAGTCAAGCGGACTGCGATCGAACGCTGTTCGTCCAGCGGTGGCAACGCGATCCGCACCTCTTTGATCTCAGACAAGCCAAGCCCTTGCTTCGTTCCTCCGTATTCCGACATCTTCAACTGTTCTTGCCCTGGCCTCGCCCACAGCGACAGAGCCAGGTACTGAGGATCGGCCACATCCCGCGATACGCGCACCAGCGCCACGTGTTGGTTCACGTAGGCCTCCTCGGACCATCTGTCGTCAACCAGGGCGACATTTCCTGTCAATGCCCCAGTGATGCATACCAGGACATCACCCGGCAAGATACGAGTGCGTAGGCCTTCGGCGTCATCTGGGAGTGCCACCCGCTCTTGCCTTGATAAGTCGACGTTGAGGCTCCGACCGAGGTTTCCGCTTTGAACAAAGAGCGGGCCGCCATCGCTCAGGAAGCTCGCCCATCCACGAGAACCTGACGTGAGATACGTGATAGCCCGTCGAGCTGATACCACAGGCCACCGCTTCGGAACTCCGCCTGACGTGCTCGCGCTCGAGCCGTGGAGAATGATCGAAGCGTCCTCTCCTCCTGTCACAGCATGGGAAGCCTCTGCAACCCGTCGCTCAAGCAGCAGTTCAATGAGGCGTTCCTGGTCGGCGATGAAGGCGTCAATCTCCGCCGTCTCCCGGTCCAGGAAGTCGGCTATGGCCAGTTGATCAGGCAACGTGGGCAACCGGGTCTTGTGGTTCAAGACACACTCTTCCGGTACGCGTCGGAGGCCACCAGCACCCGTCATGCTGGAGACTGCGTCGGCTCTGAAATCGTGACTCAGAAGCAGATAGAAGAGGTAGCGCCGTTCGGCGGCGGGGCGGGGTCGAATTGTGAAAACCTCGGTCGTCCCAAAACCGAAGCCGCCCTCAAGGCCTGCTACCAATGCGACCTTTCGATTCTCAAAGCAGGGCGTAACTTTCGCAAGGACAATGTCACCGTCTTCGAAGTAGGTGTATCCGGATAGCAGATCCCCAACTCGTCGACGACGCGATGCGTCGAGACCTCCGCCCTCGCCTATTGCCTCCATGGGGATAAACGGGCAACACTCCCCTCGTGAGTCCTTGACCCGGGCTGGGACAGGCGGGTCTACGGACAAGGCAAACCTGAGCCTTGTTGGTGTCTCGTATCCGGCCGTCATCCCCGGACTCGATCCAGGCGGTCTCGGATACGCCCCAGCACCTCGTCTAGGTCGCGGTCGATTTCTTCTAGGGGGCGGGGTGGGGTGTAGACGTAGAAGTGGCGGGTGAAGGGGATCTCGCAGCCTTCCTTGGTCTTGGTCTTGTCGATCCAGGCGTCGCCCAGGAACGGGGTGACCTCGCGCTCGAAGTACTCGTCGATGTCCTGGTCCCAGGGGACGTTCTCGGTGTCGCGCTGCTTGGGATCGGGCTTGGGACGCTTCTTTGCGTCGCGGAGGGGAGCGCCGTCATCGTCCATCAAGGGACGTTCCACGGTGATGGTGCGGTAGAAGAACTCCTCGCGGGGGAAGATCTTGGAGGTGGTGGTCTCGGCGAAGGCGCCGTATTCGCGGGCGATCCAGGCGATGTCGTCCTCGCTGAGAGCGTTGCGCTTGGAGCCCAGGGACTTGCGCATCTTGACGCCTCGGGCGGTGGCGTCGATGAGCTGGACTTTGCCTTGGCGCTCGGGAGTCTTGGCGGTGGCCAGGACCCAGATGTAGGTGGCGATGCCGGTGTTGTAGAACATGTCGGTCGGCAGGGCCACGATGGCGTCGAGGTAGTCGCGGTCGAGGATCCACTTGCGGATGTTCGACTCGCCGGAGCCGGCGCCACCGGTGAACAGGGGCGAGCCGTTGAGGACAATCGCCGCCCGCCCGCCAGACGGGTCGGTGTCAGACGGCTTGTTGATCTTGTCGATGAGGTGCAGGAGGAACAGCATCGCGCCGTCGGACACCCGGGGAAGGCCCGAGCCAAAGCGGCCGGCGTACCCGCGCAGGTTGTGCTCCTCGGTGACCTGGGCGCGCTGCTTCTTCCAGTCCACGCCGAACGGCGGGTTGGACAGGCAGTAGGAGTAGGTCTTGTGCGGGTAGCCGTCGGCGATCAGCGTGTCGCCGAGGACGATGGCGTCCGCTGCCTGGCCTTTGACGATGAGGTCTGCCTTGCAGATCGCATAGGACTGGGGGTTGATCTCCTGGCCAGCGAGGGTGAGCACGGCAGTGGGATTCAACGCCTTGATGTGGTCCTCGGCGATTGAGAGCATGCCGCCTGTGCCGGCGGCCGGGTCGTAGATCGAGCGGACAACATGGGGTTTGGTGAGGGCGTCATCGTCGGGGGTCAGGACCAGGTCGGCCATGAGCTCGATGACATCGCGAGGGGTGAAGTGCTCGCCGGCGGTCTCGTTCGATGCCTCGGCGAACTTGCGGATGAGCTCTTCGAAGATGTGACCCATGTCCTCGTTGGACACGGCCTCAGGGGACAGGTCCACCTCGGCGAAACGCTTGGTGACCAGCAAAAGGAGGTCCGCCGCGTCTAGCTCGGCGACCCGTTCTTCCATCTTGTAGTGGGTGAAGATGTCTCGCACGTCGGCGGAGAAGTGGTTGATGTAGGACATGAGGTTGGCGGCCAGGTTGTTCGGATCGCCGAGCAGCTTGCCCAGGTCGAAGGGCGAGGTGTTCCAAAAGCCCAGGGTGTGACCGGCCCGGGCCTTGAGTAGGCCTCGGGAGACTGGCATGTCTCCGGCCCCGTCGGCTGCGGCGCGCACCTGGTCTTTGGTGGGAGCGAGCACGCAGTCGAGCCGCCTCAGCACGGTAAACGGCAGGATGATGTCGCCGTACTGGTGGGCCTTGAAGCTCCCACGCAGCAGGTCGGCCACGGACCAAATGAAGGTGGCGTAGTTCAGGCTCACCGGCTGTCCTTACTCCTCAACGTGCTTGGCAGCGTACCGCCCGGGGCGGGGGTGGCTCAACGACCCGGGCTGCGCCCTGACGCGACCCGGGCTCTCCCCTCCCGCTTTTGCCAGGACGAGCGCTACGGGTCTGGGCGGTCGGGCGGGACACCAGGGCCGCCATCGTCCGTGGTGTAGGCGACGCCAGCAGTTGCGGTGAGGATCATCAGGAAGGCCGGGGTGGCATCCGGCCAAACGGGCTCTTCGCATATTGGGTGGGTGTGGTCGCTGTCGGGTAAGCGGTAGCGGTTTGGTGGGTGTGGTGCGCTGGCGTTGGGGGGCCGGAGTCTTCGTCCGCTGGGGACCGTCCCTGGGGAACTGCCCGTTGCCTTCGGCCTCGAAGGGTGGAATCACTGCGCGGCCGCCACCGTGAAACACCCCGTCCGCTCATGATCGACGCCCTTCCCGAAGAACTCCAGAGCCAAACGACAGAAACGCAAGACCAGAAGTCACGAATGCCAGGGCAAAAGTCACAAATTGCAGAGCAAAAGTCACAAATTGCAGAGCAAAAGTCACTAATCCAGGTTTATGTCGGGAGGGTCATTTCTGTCAACTCTGTGACCTGCACGAATGCTTGGCCCTGATGCGGGTCGACGTGCGAGAACCTGGATTTGTGACTTTTGCCAAGTCGTGCCCGGCGATGTCCACGCTGTCTGCGAGGCAAAGGGCAATTCTACAGAGGCAAAAGGCAATTCTTCAGGTGGAGGGGGCGGCCCTTTCCGCAAGGCTGGGCATTCGTGCAGGTCACAGCGTCGGCAAATACTGTTCCAGAAATCGGACCCTGTAATATTGCCCGTTGCACCTGTAAAATCGCCCGTTGCTCACATGGCGAGACGTTGACATCGTGGAACCGTCCAGCATGTGACCGCGACGCCTGCGGCAGCGCATCCCCGAGGGGTAGAGAACAGGTGGTGTGTACCGTCCACCCTGGAGAGCCGTTGGCGCCGCTGGCACTGGTATCCAGGAAGGACACTCGGCGCGAAGGGGGCAGGGAGCCTTTCACGCGACAGCGCAACCCCCCACCCAGAATGCTAAGAGCCGGCAAACGAGGCGATGCCCTCTTCCGTCTTAAGGACCGAGTAGGTCGATGGGGACCACGCAGACGCCGTCGTTGCGGCGGTGGGCGATGGCGCCGACTCCGACGATGACGATCAATGCTGCGGGAGGTCGTTCATCGGCGGACGTGAGCTTGCGGCTCAGCGAGAGCAGGCGTTTGGCTGCCGATTCGATCTGGTTGGCACCGAGCTTGATCTCAACTCCGGTCCACGAGCCGTCAGGTTGGACGATGATGGCATCGGCCTCGAGTCCTGATTCGTCGCGGAAGTGATGCACAGCAGCGTCGAGTGTCGCGGAGTAGACGGCAAGGTCACGCAGGCACAGCGCCTCGAAGAGAAACCCCATGGTGTTGAGGTCCGCGACGAGAGCCTCGGGGGACAAGCCAAGAGCGGCCGCGGCCAGTGAAGGATCGGCAAGTGATCAACCGCCAAGCCCGTGCACGATGACGTCCCGCACCTTGATCCGGAAGCGAATCCTCCCGCTGACGCGGCCGAACTGACAACTTGCTTTCTCTCAGCGTCGGCAAGTTGTACACGCTCAGCGTCGGCCCGCCTTGCCTCATGGCGTCGCGCGCCGAGTGCGAGGAATCCGACAATTGGGAGCGCTGTCATTGCCCTCGAATTGTCGGATTCCTCGCACTCGGCGCGGTGGGGGTGCCCGCATACGTGGTCTGAACCCGTCGCTTCTGGGTGACGTCGTGGGCCAACGGGAGGGACGTCCGGGGATCCCGGACCTCGGCGAATCTGGTTGAAGTTTTGGTCATTTTGTGGCACGGTTGAGGTGTGCAGACCGTTCCGCTCGCCGAAGCGAAAACTCACCTGTCGGCGCTGGTCGACGATGTGGCGATGACCCATGACCGAGTGACGATCACGCGACACGGCCGGGCCGCAGCCGTGCTCCTCTGCCCTGATGAGCTCGCCATCATCGAGGAAACCCTGGCCTGGCTCTCCCAGCCGGGAATTCAAGGCCGAATCGACGCTGCCGAGTCGGATTTCGCGGCGGGCAGGACCATGAGCACTGCCGAGGTCCTCGCACACGCGCGGGCCTCGCAGTCAGACCGGCATGTCAACCATGGCTCCTGAGTCCCATCCATTCCCGGCGCCTGGTCCCGTGGGCGCGGCGCCGTGGACCGTGTGCTGGTCTGCCGCAGCTGGGCGGGCGATGGCGCGTCTTCCGCTCAAGATCGTGGAGGCGGTCGCGGCGTTTGTCGATGGGCCGTTGGCCTGCGATCCCCACCGACTGACAAAGCGGCTCGGTCCACCCTTTGAAGGCAAGCGGTCTGCACTCCGTGGCGCCTATCGGGTGCTGATCGAGCTTGACGAAGAAACGCGCAGCATCCGCGTCTTCGACGTCGTGCACCGCGCCGACGCCTACCGGCCCCGCTGACCGCGCTCAGCATCTACGACGGCGGGTCGGGTAGGGAGTAGCCGAGGTGGGTGGTGCGGCTTAGCAGGGTGTGGGCTCTCCGAGCTCGGTCAGCGCTGGAGACGGTTTCTCGGGATCGGCGTTCGGCTAGGACAGCGGCTATGAAGCGGGCAGGATGGGTCCCTTCAGGCGGCGCGGGGGCAACATGGGGGGCAATCTCGCGCGCCAGTTCCAGAGCCAGGCGTTCTGCGACCTGCGGGGAGTAGTGGTGGGGGCGGCCTAGGAGCATCCTCGCGCGCAGGGCGGTGGAATCGTCGAGTCGGGTGATGTCGGCCAGGCGTGCCCAGGAGGCCAGTTCGGGAGGCATGTCGATCCAAACGAATCGAAAGCGGGGGGCGCGGGTCCGCACCGCATAGGTCCCTGAGAGGAGATCACCCAGACGCTTGCCCCGTTGGGAAAAGAAGGTGCTGAGCAGGGCCAATCCACCGAGGGTTCCCCACAGTTCAAACAAGCCAACCAAGGCCCGAACAAACGCTTCACGACCACCTGAAGGGCCGCCATCGTCCCGGACAATGCGATAGCCGAGGATCACTTTGCCGAGCGACCGGCCACGGGTGAGGGTCTCGACCACGGCGGGGATCAAGATCGTGAAAGTAAAGGCCAGCGCGACACCCAGGGCAAGCCTGGCAGCGTCATCAAGCTCGGCGTCAATGCTCAAGGCGACGGGAATGAGGATCAGCGAGAGGGCAAGACCGGTGGCCAGGACATCGATCGCGGCGGCGAGCATGCGGGCGGGGAAACTCGCGGCGTTCGCCTCGAGTCGAACGGCCTCCGACGTCATGATGTCATCGCGGTCCATCTGTGGCAGGGTATCGCGGTATGGACATCGATGCGTTCGTCTCGAGCCATGAGGCCTCGTGGCGACGGCTGGCCGAGCTTGCCGGACAGCGTCGGCACAGCGGCGAGGAGGCGGACGAACTCGCGCGGCTCTACCAGCAGGCGGCCGGGCACTTATCGCAGGTCCGGACCCATGCGCCGGATCCGTGGCTCGTCTCCCAGCTGTCGATGTCACTGGTCCAGGCGCGGGGGCGGCTGTTGGGAAGCCGGGTGTCGACCTGGGCCTCCGTCAAGCGGTTTGTCACCGTCGTCATGCCCTTGTCCCTTTACCGGGTGCGATGGTGGATCGTCGCGGTCACCGTGGCGTTCGTGGGGCTCGCTCTTGTCGTTGGAGCTCGGATGGCCCTGGACGCGGGGGCCTTGGAGTCCTTCGGGTCAGCTGAGTTCCGCCAGGACATCGTTGACAAGCAGTTCGCC
>WQYN01000017.1 GCA_009781225.1 Micrococcales bacterium
CGCTCAGCAAGGAAGACGTCAGGGCACACGGCCGAGATCCCGACACTCAATAGGTCCCCGAGGCCGTAGTCGTCGACATCCTCTGTGACTAGGAACCATGCCTCCGCCGCAGCGGCATCAGCAAGGATCTGACGATCAGCTCCTTTGGTGTCGGCGAACCGCGAGGCATCCACTCCTGTGGGGGAGAGCCGGATGCCGAACCGTTCGCGCACAACCGAGGGAGGCAGCGCCTGTGGGCGCATGTGCCGGGCGGCCTCACGCTCGGCACCAATGCTCCGCAGTGTGCCAAACCCGCTGGGCAGCCCACCGACCATCAACAGTGTGCGCGTCACAGGTTTGGCCAGGACGTTTGCGTCCAGGAAGACGACCGTCACGTCAGCCTTGCCCGAACAGGTCATCGTGGAGGTCATCGCGCACCATGGTGACCAAATCGCCCATCTGCTTCCTCCAATACCGCTCAAACTCCTCATAGGGGATGCGGTTCCTGTTTCCGACCTTCACAGATCGCAACTGGCCCGCAGAAATCCGCCGGGAGATGGTCGCGCGCGAGACACCCATCGCGTCGGCGACCTGCTCGGGTGTCATCATCCGGGGCCTTGCGGTCAACGTTACCGTCTCGCCTTCGGCGGCCGCCCGCCGCACATAGGAAGCCACGTGTTCAAGCCAGGCCGGGCGAAGCTCCCCACGGTCTGCGCCGGTCCGCACATCCTCAGGATTGATCGTCATACTCGCAACTGGCATGGCGACAAGCATACGCGAGGACGCACACTCAGCACAACCCAGGTGTGCAGACAACCCAGGCCAACACGGCCCCCAGCAGCAAGGTGAACCGTCGGCGCGTTGTGGGCCTGTCGTCGCGGGGAACCGCCCAAGTCGAAAGGCGGCTAGACAGACCAAAGGCCCGGACGGTGTGGTGGCCGCCGGGCCAGTGGTATCGACGTAACGGAGAACATGCCCCCGTCTTCGCCTGCCACTGTACACGGATGCCACCGGTTTGGCTCCTTGGTTTCGTGCCGTAGCTGCGAGTCGGGTCAAGGGTTTTCGAGGCCCTTCATGGGGTTGTTGAAGCACTCGAGGGCCTCGTCGCTAAAAGCGTTCTCGCCTGAGGGGAAGAAGACGTCGGGAAGAGGAAGGGGCATCGGAGAGTTGGGAGGCCAGTCGTGGACGGAGTGTTGATCCCACAGGTCGGCGTAGTCCTGTCCGGTGAAACTATCGGGCACCCTTCCTTCTCGTTTCAGGCACGCCACGGCCACCTCGTACTCGTTTCCCTTAAGTGGATTGCGAATCATCTGTGAATACAGATAGTCAATATCGGACGACTAGCAGGCAAGAAGCTCGGGGAGCCCACTGCACTTTCGACAACACATTCGCCTCCAATTGGGCACCGCCCCGCCGGTCGGTGGCGGAATCAAAAACCTCACGAGGAAGGGAAGCCCCGCCGCCGTCAGCGTTTCCCCTGGTCATCGCACGTCCTTTGAAAGTAGAGTATTTTACATAGAGTATTCAACCACGAACCAGCGATAGGCTACCGCAAAAAGCGGCCAAATCGAGCCCACTGTCGCCCACTGCTGCCCACTACCGCGCATCGCCGACTTCGCATCCTTGCTGGTCAACCCCCGTTTCCCCTGGAGCGGGTGACGGGAATCGAACCCGCGCTGGCAGCTTGGGAAGCTGCTGTTCTACCATTGAACTACACCCGCGTCGCGTCCAGCCTAGGCCGGTCGCGCGTGCCCATGAGCATACCCGACCCACCTCCCACCCCGCGCGCAACTCCGAACCCAAGCTCCGCCATCGTGCGCAGGGCCTCCGCCTCCCACCCCGCGCGCAACTCCGAACCCAAGCTCCGCCATCGTGCGCGGCGAAGCCTCCTCCCGGAGGAAAGCGACGGTAGCCTGGCCTGGTGCTCCTCTCCGACCGCGACATCGCCGCCGAAATCAGCGCTGGCCGCATCCGCGTCGCCCCGTTCGATCCCCAGATGATCCAGCCTTCCAGCCTTGACGTGAGGCTCGACCGGTTCTTCCGCCTCTTCGACAACCACCGCTACGCCCACATTGACCCAGCCGAGGAGCAGTCCGAGCTCACCCGCTTGGTCGAGGTCGAGGGCGACGAGCCATTCATCCTCCACCCCGGCGAGTTCGCGCTCGGCTCGACGCATGAGCAGGTCAGCCTGCCCGACGACGTCGCCGCGCGCCTCGAAGGCAAGAGCTCGCTGGGCCGCCTGGGCCTGCTCACGCACTCGACGGCCGGCTTCGTGGATCCCGGCTTCGTCGGCCACGTCACCCTCGAGTTGTCGAACGTGGCAACGCTGCCGATCAAGCTGTGGCCGGGCATGAAGATCGGCCAACTCTGCTTCTTCCGCCTCTCCAGCCCCTCGGAGCACCCCTACGGCTCAGGCGCGCTCGGCTCGCGCTACCAGGGCCAACGCGGCCCCACCGCCTCGCGCTCGTGGAAAGGCTTCTCCCGCGTCCCCGTCGAGTGACCACCCCCGCGCACGATGACGTCCCTCACCCGCGCACGACGCCGCACCACCCCCACACACGACGCCGCACCACCCCCGCGCGCGCCCAGCCGCGCTCACACGAGCCCTAGCTGTAGACGACGACCTTGGTTCCGATCTTGACCTTGTCGAACAGCTTGCGCACCCCGTTGAGGTCGCGGATGTTGACGCAGCCGTGGGAGGCGCCGTTGTACCCGCGGGCGGCGAAGTCGGGGGAGTAGTGGACGGCTTGCCCGCCGGAGAAAAACATGGCAAAGGGCATGTGGGAGTCGTAGAGGGTGGAGTAGCAGTCGCGATCCTTGGCGTAGACCTGGTAGACCCCCTCGCGCGTGGGGGTCGCCACCGCTCCGAACCGGGCGTCGAAAACGGCCTTGACCTTGCCGTTAACGACGTATCGCACCTTCGAGTCCTTGGGATTCTTGTGAATGCACAGCACAGCGCCGCCTGACATGCACCGCGGGTCAACCCACAGCGGGATCTTCCCGACCTTCTTGGTCCTCTTCGACGTCGCCGTCTTGCCAACAAACCCGTCGCGCCGCGCCGTGGCCTTCACCCGGAGCTTCTTGCCCACGTCCTTGGCCTTGACCTCGTAGGTCTTCCCCTTGGCCCCCTTGATCTTCTTCCCGTTCCGAAGCCACTGGTAGGTGAAAGACGTCGGTTTCGCCACGCCCTTGCCCGAGGCCTGGGCGGTCAGCACGGCCCCAACACGCGCTTTCCCCTTGATCTTGACGGCCGCGGAGGTGAACCACCCCGCCTGCACCGGCCCGACCTCGCGGGAGGTCACCTTGAGTGTTTCGAAGAGATCGCCCTTCGCGGTCACGCGCAGCGACACGAGCCGCCCCACGTCCGCCCCGGTCAGCGTGTAGGTACTCCCCGTCGCCTTGGGAATCGCCACGCCGTCGCGCAGCCAGCGGAGCGTCACGCTCTGCGGCTCGACAATGCCGAAGGTGCCCAGGCTTGCCGTGAGCGTCTTGGAGGCGGTCGCCGTCCCCGCGAGGACGATGACGGGAGTCGAGAATCGCGCCAGCCCCACCTTGGACGTCACGGCCACTCGCCCTCCCGCCGCGACGCAGCTGGCGTCCGATGGCGAGAACGCGGTCACGCTGAGCGCGAGGGTTTGCCCTGCGTCGGCGATTGAGGGGGAGTACCGGTCATTGCGGGAAGACTGGGTAACGACGCCCCCGACGAGCCATTGGTAGTGGAAGTCGGCGGGCCCGGGGTCGACGACCCATCCTTGGGGGATCGCTCGCACAGATCCACCCAGCCGGGCCTCCCCGTCGAAGGTCACGGTGCCGACCATCGCGGTGCACGTTCCCGCCGCAGCCGGAACGGCGACCGCCACCAGCGGCCCCATTCCCAGCGCGCACACCAGCGCCGTCACAGCGACCCGGGCGCGCGCAGGCTCGGCGGCGCGTGGCGCATGGCGCAATCCCATGGGCGCTGTCCTCCTGAGCTTGTAGTCCCGGATGCTTCCTGCCTCGGCCCAACCCTGGCACGACGATGATAGTCAGGTCGGCCCTCTTCGCCGAATCCTCTTGACATCGCTGCCTTTGGCTGTCTCGGCGCGTCGCCGTCAGGGAGGAAAGCTTTCAGGTAACTTCCAGGAGAGCGGCAGGCCGCGTCAAGACCGGTGCGCTTTGATCATATCCATGACGACCACGAGCAAGGAGCTTTCATGACAGACGTCGGCCCCACCTCCCCTGTGCCGACTGAGCCGCCGTCGAGCTCAGATGCCCCTCCACCTGCACCTTTTCCGCTGACGGCGCCCCCGCAGCCGACGCAAGCGTCGGCTGCGCCCCTCCCGGCAACCCCACCGCCGCCCGCGCATCCGTCCTTTGTGACGCGGTCGGCCCCTGACTTCACTCCCCCGCCCCCGCCTCCCCCCGCGCCACCTCCTGCACCGCCTTCGGCGACGCAGCCCTGGTCCTACCGGTACTCGTCGCCCCCACCGGGGACCCAGCCCCGCCCCTATTCCTCCGTCAACCCCATCAGCTTTCCCCGCGCGTCGGTTGCTGTTCCTCCTCCTGCGGCCTCGCCGACGCCTTCCGGAGTGGCACACACTCCACCGCTGGCACCACCCCTGTCACCACCAATCGCGCCGCAACACGAGACTCCCGGCGCGCGGTGGCAGGGGGAGGTGCCACCCTCAGGCGAGAGTGAGATGCCGACGGATGTGACGTCATCGTCCATCGAAGCGGCGCCTGCGGAACCCGTTGTCAAGGAGCGGTCCAAGCGCGGGGTGGGAACCGTCCTCATGGCTGCGCTGCTGGCGGCGGTGCTCTCATCAGGGGCAACGGCTCTGATCATGCGCGACCAATCGACGGGATCCACATCCGACGGGTCGGCGACGATCCAGCAACTCAACTCCGGGCAGAGCCCCGTCGCGATGCCGACCGGCGGGATTGATGCCACACCGAACTGGGCGGCGATCGCGCAAGCCGTGCGGTCAACCGTCGTCGCGATCAAGGTGTCGGGCCAGTATTCCGGCGCCGAAGGATCGGGCGTCATCGTCAACGCGAAGGAAGGGCACGTGGTGACCAACGACCACGTGGTCGCCGACGCCGCAGACATCCTCGTTGTCCTGTCCGACGGGCGGATTTACCACGCGACCACCCTCGGCACCGACCCTCTCACCGACCTCGCGGTCCTAAAGATCACAGATCCGCCGGACGATCTCCAAGAGGCGAAGCTCGGAGACTCCACCAAGGTGACGGTGGGCGAGCCGGTCCTGGCAGTCGGCAACCCGCTGGGCTACGACAACACTGTGACCACGGGGATTGTCTCCGCGGTCAACCGGCCGCTCGCCGCTCAGCCAACGGGAGCGAACCAGGACTACGCGGTCATCAACCTCATCCAGACCGACGCGGCGATCAACCCCGGAAACTCAGGCGGACCCCTGTTCAACACCCAAGGCGAGGTGATCGGCATTAACTCGTCGATCGCGAGCCTCGGCTCGGCGTTGGGGGGCATGTCGGGATCAATCGGGCTTGGATTCGCGATCCCCTCGGCCCTCGTCGCTTTCGTGGCGCCCCAGCTCATCGAGAAGGGCGCGGCAGTCCACGCCTACCTCGGGGTGTGGCTCGAAAACGCCGAGGTCACCTATGACGGCGTGACACGCCAGGGGACCCGGATCACGAAGATCACGCCGGGCACTGCAGCGGATGAGGCTGACCTCAGGGTGGGTGACATCATCGTCGGGCTCGATGGACGGCCCATCACCGAGACCGCTTCCCTCCAAGCCTGGGTCCGCTCCTACGCGGCCGGGCAACAGGTCACGATGACACTGGTCAGAGACGGAAAAGCCCTCGACGTCGAGGTCACTTTGGGAACGGCCAATGTGACGCGCGCCCAGGAAGCCCCGGCTGAGCCCGAGCCGGATGTCCCCCAGCAGTTCCAAGAACCGCAACAACAGCCCTTCGACGACCCGCAAGGAGGTGAGGAGTTCAACTGGATGGACCCGTTCGGCCTCTTCAACTGGTAGCGGCGAGCGAGGCCGGGGAGCACCGACCCGGCCTCCTCCCTTCACCCGAACGGCACACACAACCCCGAGCCAGAAAGGAACCCCCAGGCGGGGCCGACGATCCCCATGTCGGCCCCGCCTTTTGGGCTCTACGCCACCCCCAGGGCGTCGCGCATGGGGGCGAGTTTCGCTTCCGTCTCCGCGAGTTCCTCCTCGGGAATCGAGCCTGCGACGATCCCTCCTCCCGCGAACAGTCGCGCCTCACGCCGGTCCGAGCTGAGTTGAGCGACCCGCAACGCGATTGCCCACTCCCCGTCGCCATCGTCCCCCATCCAGCCGACCGGCCCTGCGTAGCGCCCGCGATCCATCGCCTCCAACCGGGCGAGCAGCTCCCGCGCCGCCGAGGTCGGAGTCCCGCACACAGCAGCCGTGGGGTGCAGGGCCCGCGCGACGTCAAGGCTGGAGGGTCCGCCCCGCGCAACCCCGGTGACATCGGTGGCGAGGTGCATAACGTTGGCGAGCGGGAGCACGAACGGCGCCTCGGGGACGTTGAGCTCGACCGCGAACTCGGCCAGCCGCTCGGCGACCGAGGCGACGGCGAACTCGTGCTCCGCGAGGTCCTTGGAGGATTGCGCCAAGGCGCGCGCCCTGCGGAGGTTGTCGCCGTCATCGTCCGTCCGCCGGATGGTGCCCGCGAGAACGCGCGAGGTCAGCAGCCCGTGGACCGAGCGCACGAGCATCTCGGGCGTCGCGCCGACCAGCCCGTCCACGCAGTAGGTCCAGCAGCTCGGGTAGGCGCGGGCGAGGCGTTCGGCCACAATCCGCAGGTCAATGCTGGTTTCCGCGCGCACCACCTCGTCGCGGGCCAGGACCACCTTCTCCACTTCCCCGCGCCCCACCGCCGCGATCGCCTCCCCCACGATCCCTGGCCACGCCCGCGCGGAGTGAACTCCCGGGTGCCGCCGCGCCGCCGGGATGTTGCCCCGCGAGCCCTGCAAAGATGCGCACGATGGCGGCGGCTCGCCCGCGCTCCCACCCTCAGGCCGCACTCCGGGTGCGTGCAAAACTGGGCCCGCGCCCCCATCCCCCAGCCCCGCGCACGATGGCGGGGAGTCCTGGAGCGCTGTGACGAGGCGGCGAAGGCGGGGCGCGAGTTCGCCTTGTTCATGGAGCGGGGCAACAGCGGTGGCCCACGCGACGGAGCCACGACGGCCGACCACGACCTCGGGGACGATCAACATGGAGGCCTCAGCCGAGTCGTCGTCGAAGGCGAAGGACCCAAAGGCGACCAGGCCCGATCCCGGAGCGCGGACGGGATCGACCACGGCCGCCTCCGAGCACACGGCCCTCCACCAATCGCCGGCGGTGCGCATGCGCTTAGCCCCGCGGACCTCGAAACGCAGCGCCTCGCCCCACCCGACGAGCCCTTCCCCGTGCCTTACCCAAATCAGCGGCGTGGGCGTCCGGGGCACGTGAAGCAACGGATCGACCAGCCCTGGGTCAATGGCGATCGTGGACGCAGCAATCATGGCGTCCTCAAGCGTAACGGTGCGCCCCACACGTGGCAGGATGTGCGGGTGCGTGCGGACCTCAGCAAGGAGCCGAGAGAGGTCTCGGCCATGTTCGACGCGGTCGCCCCCCGTTATGACCGCGCGAACGACCTCCTTTCCGGGTTCAGGGACCGATCCTGGCGCCGGGCAACCGTTGCCGCGCTCGGCGTGATCCCCGGCGACCGGATCCTCGATGTCGCCGGCGGGACCGGTACAAGCGCCGCGGCGCTCGCGGACGCGGGAGCCGACGTGGTCTGCGCTGACTTCTCCCTCGGGATGCTCGGTGTCGCCACCACCCGACCTGCACCGATCACGCTCGTGGCCGCCGATGCTACCCATCTCCCTTTCGCTGACCAGTCCTTCGATGCCGTCACCATCTCCTTTGGTCTGCGAAACGTGTCCGACGTCCCATCCGCCCTCGCGGAGATGCTGCGCGTCACTCGCCCCGGCGGCCGCCTTGTCATCTGCGAGTTCGCTCACCCCGTCAACCGAGTGGTCCGGGCCGCCTACCGCCCCTACTTAGAACACGTGCTCCCCCGCGCAGCCCGAGCGATCTCCCCGGTGCCCGAGGCCTACTCCTACCTCTCGGATTCCATCCGCGCCTGGCCCGACCGAGCCGCCCTCGCCACGCTCCTCGCCCAAGCAGGCTGGCGTCGAATCGGCAGCCGCGACCTCACCGGCGGAGTCGTCGCCCTCCACCGCGCCTGGCGACCCCCCAACGCCCTCGCCAACCCCTTCGGCCGCGACTCAAGGAGAGGCGATGCGCTCGATCACCTGTGACGTTGTGGTCGTGGGCGCGGGGCCGGCGGGGGCGAGCGCGGCGGCACATCTCGCGCGTGCGGGGAGGGACGTCATCGTCCTGGAAAGGGCCGTGTTTCCGCGCGACAAAGTGTGCGGGGGAGGCCTGACACCGCGCGCTGTTCGCGAGCTGGTTGAGCTGGGGCTCGCGCCGCCCGAGCGATGGAAGACCAACCGTGGGCTGCGAGTGTACGGCGGCGGCCACGTGCTCGAGCTTCCCTGGCCCGAGACCAGCACATACCCGTCCTTTGGGCTCGCGACCACGCGGCGCGACCTTGACCACACCCTCGTGGAGCACGCCCGCGCCTGCGGAGCCCGCATCATCGAAGGCGCGACCGTGACGGGCCCGCTCCTCGACCACGCCCGCCGCGTCACCGGTGTCACGGCCCGCCTAAGCGAGCATGCGCACGATGGCGGCCCCTCACCCCGCGACGAGGCTCGCCCAGCCGGAGCTGCCAGCGATGGCAGCCCACCACCCCGCGACGAGGCTCGCCCAGCCGGAGCTGCCAGCGATGGCGGCCCACCACCCCGCGACGAGAAGGTCGTTTCGCTGAATTCTCGGCACGGGAATTGCGCGAAACGACCTTCTCGCGGTGGGGGGGGTTGGGGTGGGGAGGGTTGGGAGGGTGGGGAGGGTGGGGAGGGTTGGGTGGGTTGGGTGGGTTGGGAGGGACCTGGGGAGGTGTCGGTGCTTGCGCCGATCGTGTTGGCGGCGGATGGGGCTGCCTCGCGCTTGGCGCTGGCGGTGGGGAGGGAGCGGCTTCCTCGGCGGCCGGTGGGTGTGGCGCTGCGCGCCACGTTCCGGGCGGAGCGCACCGACGCGCGAGCCGACGACTTCCTCGAATCTCACCTTGAGCTGTGGGCCGGTCCCCCAGGGCGCAGCCACCTATTGCCCGGCTACGGCTGGGTGTTTCCCCTGGCAGGCGGCATGATCAACGTGGGCTGCGGCTCGGTCTCGACTCGTCCCACTCCCACCATCAACTGGCAAACCCACTTCTCCTCGTGGCTGCCGCACCTGCCTGGGTGGGAACTCGACGCAGCCGACACTGTGGACCCTCCCCGCAGCGCCCCCCTTCCCATGGCTTTCAACCGCAAGCCCCTCGCCCAGGACGGTCTCCTTCTCCTGGGAGACGCAGCAGGCCTGGTCAGCCCCTTTAACGGCGAGGGAATCCCCCACGCCCTCCTCTCGGGCCGCCTCGCTGCCGCCGCCGCAAACCAGGCCCTGTCGCGCTCAACTCCCGACAAAGCGCTCGCCGCATACCCCCGCCACCTCGCCCACGAGTTGGGCGGTTACTACACCTTGGGCCGGATCTTTGTAGAGTTGATCGAGCATCCAGCGGTCATGCGACTGTGCACGCGCTACGGCCTGCCTCGGCGCACGCTCATGGGGTTCACCATGAAACTCCTGTCGGGCCTCTACGACGAGCGCCATGGCAACTGGATGGACCAGCTGATCGCGACGCTCGCACGGCTTGCTCCCGATGCGTGAGTCACGAAGCAGCGTCCCAGGCAGCCGACCGGTGACCAGGAAGGAAGACGGCCCATGAGCAACCCCTACGTCCCGCTCCTCATCATGATGGCGGTGGCGGGTCTGCTCGCACTTGCGGGCCTCGGTGTGAGCTGGATCCTCGGCCCGCACCGCTTCAACCGCGCCAAGCTTGACCAGTACGAATGCGGCATCGAGCCCAGCCCCAAACCCCAGGGCGGCGGCCGCTTCCCCGTCCGCTTCTACCTCGTGGCCATGTCCTTCATCATCTTCGACATTGAGGTGGTGTTCCTCTACCCCTGGGCTGCGAACTTCGGCGAGTTGGGCTTGTACTCCGCGATCGCGATCGGCATCTTCCTCCTCCTGATCACCGTCCCATTCGTCTACGAGTGGCGCCGCGGCGCCTTCGACTGGGACCAGTAGCAAAGGAGCGCGTCAGTGATCGTTGATGGCACCGAGGGCAGGGCCCCGGCCTTCATGCTCGGCGGCATCTCCAAGCTCGTGGGCACCTTGCGCGCAGGCTCGACCTGGCCGGTCACCATGGGCCTGGCCTGCTGCGCGATCGAGATGATGGCGGCCGGCACCCCGCGCTACGACCTCTCCCGCTTCGGCATGGAGGTCTTCCGCGCCTCGCCCCGCCAGGCTGACCTCATGCTCGTCTCCGGTCGGCTGTCGAACAAGATGGCCCCCGTTGTCCGCCAGGTCTACGACCAAATGGCCGATCCGAAGTGGGTCATCGCCATGGGCGCCTGCGCCTCCACCGGCGGGATCTTCAACAACTACGCGATCGTCCAGGGCTGCGATCACGTCATCCCCGTAGACATCTACCTCCCCGGCTGCCCCCCCCGCCCCGAGATGTTGATCCACGCGATCCTCGAGTTGCACGACCAAATCAAGCGCGAGCCGCTCGGCGCCAACCGCGCCCGCATCGCCCGCGCTGTCGAACAGGCCGCGCTCGCCGCGCAGGAGGTGCCCACCTCATGACCTCGCCCGCCTGGTTTGACGACGTCCTTGCGATTCTCCGCACCCCCCCAACCCCGGCGCACGATGACGTCCCTCCCCTCCCCGACGACGTGTCCGATGGCGTCCCTCCCCTTTTCGAGTCCTTTGTCGTTGACCGGGGTGAACTCACCCTTCACGTGAGTCCCGACCACCTGGCTGACGTCCTTTCGATCCTGCGCGATCATCCTGACCTGCGGTTCGACCTCTCCTTGGGAGTAAGCGGTGTTCACTACCCCGACCAGGAAGGCCGTGAACTCCACGCCGTCTACCATCTGAGGTCCATTACCCACGAGGCGCGGAGCATCAGAGTCGAGGTTGCCGTCGCTCTCGCCGACCCGCACATCCCCTCGACTGTCGCGATCTACCCCACCCACGACTGGCACGAGCGCGAGACATTCGACCTGCTCGGAATCATCTTCGATGACCACCCGAGCCTCGCGCGCATCCTCATGCCGGACGACTGGGTGGGCCACCCCCTGAGAAAGGACTACCCCCTGGGCGGGATCGGGGTGCAGTTCAGCAGCGGCAGCGTCCCACCGCGCGACCACAGGAGAGGAGAAGGAAAATGAGTCCTGACACTCCGACGGCACCTCCCACCCCTCCTGAGCCTCCTGTTACCTCTATTGCTGGTAATACCTCCATTGCTGGTAACACCCCCCCCGAATTCACCGCGGAAGGCGGCGATTGGTCTGAGGTCGCCAGAGAACTCGCCCGCCTAAAGGAGGAGCGGGTTGTCGTCAACATGGGCCCGCAACACCCCTCGACTCATGGAGTCCTCCGGCTGATCCTCGAGCTCGACGGCGAGCGGGTGACCGACACCCGCGTGGGCGTGGGGTACCTCCACTCAGGGATCGAGAAGTCCTTCGAATACCGCACCTGGGCCCAAGGGGTCACCCTGGCGACCCGGATGGACTACGTGGCGAGCATGTCGAACGAACTTGCCTACGTGCTCGCGGTCGAGAAACTCCTAGGCGTCGAGGACCAGATCCCCGCAAGAGCCCAGCTCATCAGAGTCCTCATGGCCGAGCTTTCCCGGGTCGCCTCCCACCTCATCGCGGTCGGAACCGGCGGCAACGAACTGGGCGGCACGACGATCATGACCGTGGGCTTCCGCAGTCGCGAGGAGATCCTCAAGTTCGTCGAGGCAGTCACGGGGCTGCGGATGAACAACGCCTACCTCCGCCCCGGGGGAGTGGCCCAAGACGTGCCGCCCGACGCCCTCGATCTTCTCCGCTCAGGATTCCCCACGATCCTCAGGGGGGTCAGCGACCTCGAGGACATCCTTAGCAACAACCCCATCTACCGGAGACGCCTGAAGGACATCGCCTACCTCGACAAGTCTGGGTGCCTCGCCCTCGGGATCACCGGCCCCATGCTCCGAGCCACAGGCACCCCCTTTGACCTGCGGAAGGCCGCCCCCTACTGCGGCTATGAGACCTTCGAGTTCGACGTCCCCACGGAAGACTCCTGCGACGCCTTCGGCCGGTTCATGGTGAGGATGCGCGAGGTCCGCCAGTCGATGAGGATCGTCGCCCAGTGCATCGATCGCCTCGCTAAGACCCGCGGCCCCGTGATGATCGCCGACAGGAAGATCGCCTGGCCGGCATCTCTGAGCCTGGGTCCAGATGGTCAGGGCCAGAACCCCGAGCATGTCGCGCTCATGAACTCGGGGTCGATGGAGGCCCTCATCCACCACGTCAAGCTCGTCACCGAGGGGTTCAGCGTCCCGAAGGGCCAAGTCTTCTCCCAGACCGAGCATCCCAAGGGCGTCATGGGAATCCACCTCGTCTCCGACGGCGGCAACCGCCCCCACCGCGTCCACGTGCGCGAACCCTCCTTCAATAACTTGCAGGCGCTCGCGGCCTTGTGCATTGGGGGGACCATCTCTGACGTCATCGTCTCCCTGGCGTCGATCGACCCCGTGGCGGGAGGTGTGGACCGATGAGTTACGACGAGACCACCCGCAACAGCCTGACTCAAGACGCTCAGGAGCTCGTTTCCAGATACCCTCGCCCCCGCTCAGCGCTCCTGCCGATGCTCCACCTTGTCCAGTCCGTCGACGGGTACATTTCCCCTGATGGCATAGCCTTTTGCGCCGAAAGCCTAGGACTGGCAGAGCCCGAGGTCAGCGCCGTCGCCACCTTCTACACCCAGTTCAAGCCCCAGCCCAACGGCACCTACAACCTCGGAGTCTGCACCACGACACTCTGCGCGGTCCTGGGCGGCGACGCGGTCTTCGAGCACCTCTCCGAGTACCTCAACCTGGCAGACGGGCAGACCAGCGACGACCAGATGTTCACCCTTGAGCGCATTCAATGCAACGCGGCCTGCGACTACGCCCCAGTCGTCATGGTGAACTGGGAGTTCTTCGACCATCAGACCCCCGACACCGCCGTCGCGATGGTCAAGGCCCTCCAGGCCGGCAAGCCCGTCCGCCCCACCCGCGGCCCCGACCAGGTCCCCACCTTCCGCGAAGCCGAGCGGGTCCTCGCCGGCTTCTCCGACGGCCGGGCTGATGAGGGCCCCGGATGCGGCGCCCCCAGCCGCGCCGGCCTCGACCTCGCCCAGTCCCGCGGCTGGAGCGCTCCGGGGAAGGAGGCGTCATGACCACCCTGACCCCCCTCCTCACCCGCCGTTGGGCCACCCCCGAGTCCTGGCGCCTTTCCACCTATGTGAACGATGGCGGGTACCAGGCCCTGCGCCGTGCCCTCGCCCAGGAGCCCAGCGCCATAGTGGACGCCGTCAAGGCTTCGGGCCTTCGCGGTCGCGGCGGCGCCGGTTTCCCCACGGGCCTCAAGTGGTCCTTCCTCCCCAAGCCCGACGGCGGCCCCCGCTACCTCGTCGTAAACGCCGACGAATCCGAGCCCGGGACCTGCAAGGACATCCCTCTCATCCTCGCTGACCCCCACCTCCTGCTTGAGGGAATCGCGATCGCCGCCTTCGCCATCGGCTGCCATCATGCCTTCATCTATCTGCGGGGTGAGGTGGTCCACGCCCACCGCCGTCTCCAAAGGGCAATCGAGGAGGCGACCGACGCTGGCTTCCTGGGCGACAACATCTGCGGTGCAGGTTTCGACCTCACTCTCACCCTCCACGCGGGCGCTGGGGCCTACATCTGCGGCGAGGAGACCGCCCTCCTGGACTCCCTCGAAGGAAAGCGCGGCCAGCCGAGACTCAAGCCCCCCTTCCCGGCGGTCGAGGGCTTGTACGCACGGCCCACCATCGTCAACAATGTGGAGACCCTCGCCCAGGTCCCAGGCATTATCGCCAACGGCCCTAAGTGGTTCGGCTCCCTGGGAACCGAGAAGTCGAAGGGCCACGGCATCTTCTCCCTCTCAGGGCATGTCACCCACCCTGGCCAATACGAGGCACCCTTCGGCATCACCCTCCGCGAACTCCTGAAGATGGCGGGCGGAATCCGCGAGGGCCACGATCTGAAGTTCTGGACCCCCGGCGGCTCCTCCACCCCGCTGCTAACCGCCGACCACCTCGACGTCCCCCTCGACCACGAATCCGTCGCCGAAGCAGGCTCAGCGCTGGGCACCCGCGCGATCCAGGTCTTCGATGAGACGGTCTGCGCGGTCCGGGCAGCGGCCCGCTGGATGGAGTTCTACGCCCACGAGTCCTGTGGCAAGTGCACCCCCTGCCGCGAAGGAACGAGCTGGCTGCGTCAGCTGCTCGCCCGCATCGAGGCAGGTCAAGGCCGCGAAGCCGACCTAGATCTCCTCGGTGAGATCCCCGACCAGATCGTCGGGAAAGCGTTCTGCCCGCTGGGCGACGGCGCCCCCGCCTGTGTCACCTCCTCGCTCCTGCATTTCCGCAAGGACTACGAGGAACACATCCGACTGGGAGGCTGCCCCTTCGACCCCGTGGCCTGCATCCCCGTAAGGGAGGACGTCGCGTGAGCACCGAAGCCGCCCTCCTCACCGTCACGATTGACGGCCATGACCTGCGCGTCCCCCCCGGCACCCTCATCATCCGCGCCGCCGAGCAGGCCGGGATCCGCATCCCTCGCTTCTGCGACCACCCGCTCCTCACGCCTGTGGGAGCCTGCCGCCAATGCCTCGTCGAGGTCGCCTGCCCCTGCCCCGACGGCTCCCTTCGCCCCATGCCGAAACCGCAGCCTGCCTGCGCAGTCCCTGTCGTCGACGGCATGGTGGTCTCGACGGGCCTGACCTCGCCGACCATCAAACACGCCGCCGAGGGCGTCCTGGAGTTCCTCCTCCTCAACCACCCCCTCGACTGTCCCATCTGCGACAAGAGCGGCGAATGCCTCCTCCAGGATCAGGCGATGTCCGCAGGCAGAGCCGCCACCCGCTGCACCGCTCCCAAGCGGACCTACCCCAAGCCCATCGCCCTCACCTCGCAGATCCTCCTCGACCGCGAGCGCTGCATCTTGTGCCAGCGCTGCACCCGCTTCGCCGCCCAGATCCCCGGCGACCCCTTCCTCACCCTCCACGAGCGAGGCCAAAGCCAGCAAGTCGGTCGCCACGATCCGAATGCGCACGATGACGTCCCTCATCCCAGCGCTGACGACCTCGCTCGCGATGGGCAAGCCTTTGCCTCCTACTTCGCCGGGAACACGGTCCAACTGTGTCCTGTCGGAGCGTTGACCTCGTCCTCCTACCGATTCCGGGCCCGCCCCGTCGATCTCACCTCCGTCCCCTCGGTTGCGGAACACGACGCGAACGGCTCAGCGATCCAGATCGAGACCCGGCGTGGCCAGGTGCTCCGCCGCCTCGCGGGAGACGATCCCCAAGTCAACCGCGAGTGGCTCACCGACAAGGATCGGTTCGGGTTCTCCTGGCAGCAGGCTCCCGACCGTCTCACCGTCCCGCTCATACGACGGGATGGTCAACTCCGGGAAGCCTCCTGGCCCGAGGCGATCACCGCCGCAACCAAGGGACTGTTCGAGGCGAACGGCGTCGGCGTACTCCCGGGAGGACGCCTCACCGTGGAGGACGCCCTCGCCTACTCCCTGTTCGCCCGCGTCGCCCTGCGCACCGATGACATCGACTATCGCTCCCGGCCTCGCTCACAGGAGGAAGCTGAGTTCCTTGCTCGCCACGTCGCAGGATCGGGTCTTGGCGTGACCTTCGAGGACCTCGGCAATGCCCCCACCATCATCCTCGCGGGGTTTGAGCCCGAGGATGAGGGCGGCGTGGTCTTCCTTCGCCTGCGCGAGGCCGTGGCGAACGGCAGCCGAATCATCATGATCGCTCCCTTTGCGAGTCCAGGCGCTGAGAAACTATCCGCCCAGCTCATCCCCACCATCCCAGGGGCTGAGGCGGAGGTCCTCGACCAGTTGGAAACCCTCACGGGCGCCGATCTGTCCAAGGCGATCCTCATCGTCGGCGAACGGCTCTCTCTGAGCCCAGCGTCACACCCCGCCGCGCTTCGCGCGGCGGGCCGTACCGGTCTTGGCCTCGCCTGGATTCCCCGCCGCGCAGGCGAGCGCGCCGCCCTTGAAGCCGGACTCCTCCCCGGTCTCCTCCCTGCCGGCCGCACCCGAGAAGACGCCGAAGAGATCGCGGAAGCCCTCACCTCAGACCTGACCCTCCCCGCCCTTCCTGGCAAAGATCTTGCTCAGATCCTCGAGTCTGCGGCGACCGGGGAGATTGGGGCCTTGCTCGTCGGTGGTGTTGAACTCGCCGATCTTCCTGAGGCCGAACTCGCGCGAGCGGCGTTGAGCAGGGCGTTTACTGTCTGCCTTGAGGTGCGGGCGAGCGAGGCGACCGCTTTGGCGGATGTGATCCTGCCGGTGGCCCCTCCCTCGGAGAAGGCGGGAACCTTCATCAACTGGGAGGGTCGGATGCGTCCCTTCCCGCAGGCGCTCCCGACCATGGCGCTCTCCGACGCTCGAGTCCTTTCGCTCCTCGCCTTGCAGCTGGGATGCGACCTCGACCTCACGCCCGCGGCGGCCCACCGCCTCCTTGCCCGTCTCGGGAAACCGACGACAAGCGACACGTCGCAAACCACCGTCGCGGCCTTGGCACCTGGGGAGCCTCCCATTGAGAGTCCGCCGACCTCCCTTCCGATCGCTGCGCGGGGGGAGGCTCATCTCGCGACGTGGCGGGAACTCATCGACTGCTCGCGGGGAGTGGATCAAGAGCACCGCTTGAATGCGGACGCAAGGGCCGCCATCGTCCGTCTCTCACCGGCTACGGCAGAGGAGATTGGGGTGGGAGAGGGCGATGAGGTGACGGTCTCGACAACGCGTGGTGAGATCACGCTTCCGGTGAGGCTGACGGAGATGGCGGAGCGGGTCGTGTGGCTTCCGAGGAACTCGCCGGGGAGTCAGGTGCTGCCGACCCTGGGGAAGGTGCAGGGGATTGTCCGAATCCAGGCGTCAGGGAAGGAGGCTGCTTCGTGAGCATTCTTGCCGCGTTTGGAGAGCCGCAGGTGGGAGGAGAGGCCGACTTCTCGGCGGACAACCTGTGGATCTCACTGATCAAGGCCGTCTTCATCCTCGTGTTCGCGCTGGTCTCGGTGCTGTTGGCTTTGTGGTTTGAGCGGCGGGTTGTCGCACGCATGCAGGCGCGGCTCGGGCCAAACGTGCGCGGGCCGTTTGGACTGTTCCAGGCGATCTATGACGCGCTAAAACTCCTGCTCAAGGAGGACATGAACGTCAATAAATCGACGAAGCTCCTCTACATACTCGCGCCCATGATCTCGGTGTTTGCGGCGCTGATGGTCTTCTCGGTCATCCCAATGGGCGACCGCGTGGGCTTCCCGGGGACCACGTTCACGACCCCGCTTCAGCTCACCGACTTCCCCGTTGCTGCCCTGTTTGTCCTGGCAGCGGCGTCAGTGGGGGTCTACGGGATTGTCCTAGGAGGGTGGGCGTCTGGCTCTACCTACTCGCTGCTCGGCTCGATCCGCTCGACGGCCCAGGTCATCTCCTATGAGCTGACGATGGCGATGAGCATGGTCACTGTCTTCATCATGGCGGGGACCATGTCGACCTCGGGGATTGTCTCCTCCCAGCAGAAGCTGTGGTTCTCGGTCGCGCTTCTGCCCTCCTTCTTGCTGTATCTCATCTCGATGATTGGCGAGACCAACCGCCTGCCCTTTGACCTTCCGGAGGCGGAAGGGGAGCTGGTCTCGGGCTACATGACGGAGTACTCCTCGATGAAGTTCGCCTGGTTCTTCTTGGCGGAGTACATCAACATGCTCAACGTGTCAGCCGTGGCGACGACGCTCTTCCTGGGGGGCTGGCAGTGCCCGTGGCCGCTGAGCCTCATCGGCGGAGGGATGCTCAACACGGGGTGGTGGACCTTGGCGTGGTTCCTCATCAAGGTGTGGCTCGTCATGTTCTTGTTTGTCTGGGTGCGGGGGACCTTGGTGCGCTTCAGGTTCGACCAGTTCATGCGTTTGGGCTGGAAGATCCTTCTACCGTTGGCGACGGCGTGGGTTGTCATCATCTCGGTCGCCAGGGCGGCGGAGGTTTTCCGGGGCCTGGAGTTCAACCCTGTGTTCATCCCGCTGCTCTCGGCAATGTGCGTCTTCTTTGTCATCCTCATGAACTGGCCGACCAAGGAGGATGACCTCGACGCGGAGCCCGGAGAGAAGGCGGAAGCAAAGCCCGGAGAGAAGGCGGAAGCCAAACCCGTGGCGTCCAAGGACGAACCCGACCTCCCCTGGGAGCGCAAACCCAAGTCGTGGCTCGGGTCCGGGCTCTCCGCCTGGGCCGGGTTCTGGGTGACCCTGCGTACCTTCTTCTCCAAACCGGTCACCGAGCAATACCCCTTTGAGAAGGTCCCCCCCAAACCGCGCTTCCACGGAAGACACCAGCTCAACCGCCACCCCGACGGGCTGGAGAAATGCGTGGGCTGCGAGCTGTGTGCTTGGGTCTGCCCCGCCGACGCCATCCTGGTCGAGGCAGGGGAGAACCCACCGGACAACCCGGTCTCCCCCGGAGAGCGGTACGCCAGAACCTACGAGATCAACTACCTGCGTTGCGTCTTTTGTGGGCTGTGCATCGAGGCCTGCCCCACGCGAGCGCTGACCATGACGACCGAGTTCGAACTCGCCGGGCCGAGCCGGGAGGGGTTGATCTTCACCAAGGACCAGCTGCTAGTCCCGCAGGGCGACACAAGGAGTGTGACCCTATGAGAATCCTCGCTGAGGTCGGCGGCCAGGCCATGGGCCCCGGTGAGAGCGTCCTGTTCTGGGTGCTCGCCCCGCTCATTGTCGCCGCCGCCTCCTGCCTGCTGTTCGTCAAGAGGGCCGTCTACGCGGCGGTCGCGCTGGTCGGCGTCATGATCGGCCTGGCCTTCTTCTACGTGGCCTGCGGCGCGCCGTTCCTGGGGGTCGCCCAGGTCGTGGTCTACACCGGGGCGATCATGATGCTCTTCGTCTTCGTCCTCATGCTCGTGGGGATCGACTCTGTCGATTCGCCGATTGAGGTGATACGAGGGCATCGGGTGGTCTGCGCCATCTGCGGTCTAGGCCTGGCGAGCCTGCTGGGTGGGGTCATAGCACGCACGGCGCTGCAGGCGCCGCTCGGAATCGCCGACCCAGGCCCCGGAGGCAACCCCAAGGCGGTGGCCACGGTGATCTTCGAGCAGTTCCCCTTCACTCTCGAAGTGGTGGGGACCCTGCTCATCGTCGCCGCGGTGGGCGCCGTCATGCTGACCCACCGGGTCCGGCTGCGTCCACGCGAAGGGCAAAAGGAACTCTCGATCCAGCGGATCTTCTCCGGTGGTCCCGTTGCTCCGCCCCCCGCTCCCGGAGTGGTCGCTCGCCACAATGCCGTCGACATCGCCGCGGTGGATGCGCAGGGCCGCGCCATCGACGCCTCAGTCCCCGAGGTCCTGCGTGCCCGGGGTCAAGTCCGCGACGCCACGCCCCTGAGGGCGAGCCCCGCCCAGGCAACGCGTCCCGACCCAGCACCCCCCACCCCCACAGGAGGTGAGAAATGATCCCCTACGTGGCCCTCTCGGCCCTCCTCTTCGTCATCGGCGCCACCACGGTGCTGCTGCGCCGCAACGTGATCATCGTCCTCCTGGGGATCGAGCTCATGCTCAACGCCGCGAACCTTGCCTTCGTTACCTTCGCCCGCCTCCACGGGGATGTGACAGGCCAGGTCATCGCCTTCTTCACCATGGTCGTCGCGGCGGCGGAAGTGGTGGTGGGCCTCGCCATCGTCGTGGCCATCTTCCGGAGTCGACGCTCGGTGAGCGTGGACGGCGAGAATGCGATGAGGCACTGACATGGGAGTGACACCAGAAAGCCTCATGGGACTCGTCATTGTCCTCCCTCTGGCTAGCGCCGCCCTCCTGCTCCTCGCGGGACGGGCCGCCGACCGCTGGGGCCACCTCCTGGGCGTCTTTGCCCCCGCCGCCAGCCTCCTTGTTGCCCTAGTCGGCCTCGTGAGCGTCCTGGGCCGCGACGCCGCCGACCGAGTCATCGACGTCCATCTCTTCGATTGGATCGACACCGGCGGCTTCTCCCTCGCGGCAGGCCTGAGAGTCGACCCACTGTCGCTGTCATTCGTCGCTCTCGTCACCTTCGTCGGCACCCTCATCCACGTCTACTCCGTCGCCTACATGGCCAAGGACCCCGACCGACGTCGCTTCTTCGCCTACCTCAACCTCTTTGTCGCCGCGATGCTCCTGTTGGTCCTCGCGGATTCCTACCTCCTGCTCTTTGTCGGCTGGGAGGGCGTGGGCCTCGCCTCCTACCTGCTCATCGGGTTCTGGAATGATCGCCCCGACTACGCCCTCGCCGCGAAGAAGGCCTTTATCGCCAACCGCATTGGCGACGTCGGGCTCATTCTCGCGATGGCCTTCATGCTCAAGCAGACCGGCGGCCTGACCTTCGCTGAGGTTCTCGGCAAGGCCCCGGACCTTAGCGAGTCCTGGGCTCTGGGCATCGGCCTGGCTCTCCTGCTCGCCGCCTGCGGAAAGTCCGCCCAGTTCCCGCTGCAATCCTGGCTGGGCGACGCCATGGCCGGCCCCACGCCCGTCTCCGCCCTCATCCACGCCGCGACCATGGTGACGGCCGGTGTCTACCTCATTGTCCGCTCCGGCCCCCTCTACGCGGCGACGGAGGGAGCGCGGCTCGCGGTCGCCATCGTCGGCGCAATCACCCTGCTCTTTGGTGCGATTGTCGGCTCGGCGAAGGACGACATGAAGAAGGTCCTAGCCGCCTCGACCATGTCCCAAATCGGGTACATGATGCTCGCGGCGGGCCTGGGTCCCATCGGCGCCGCCTTCGCGATTCTTCACCTGCTCACCCACGGCTTCTTCAAAGCGGGCCTGTTCCTCGGCGCCGGCTCGGTCATGCACGCGATGAACGATGGCGTGAACATCCGCCGCATGGGTGGCTTGGCGGGCGTGATGAAAGTGACGTGGGCGACCTTCATGATGGGCTGGCTCGCGATTCTCGGCATCCCCCCATTCGCAGGCTTCTGGTCGAAGGACAAGATCATCGAGACGGCCTTCATCGGCGAGGGCTGGCAGCCGTGGGTCCTGGGCACCATCGCTTTGCTAGGGGCGGGAATCACCGCTTTCTACATGTCTCGCCTGTTCTTCAGCGTCTTCCACGGCAAGGCCCGCTGGGACGCGGACCTGCACCCTCACGAGTCCTCGCGTCTCATGACATGGCCGATGGCGGTCCTCGCCCTGGGATCGGTGTGCTTGGGCTGGGTCTTGGCGTTGGTCGGGTTCACCACGTGGCTTGAGCCCTCGATTGGACACGCCGAGGAGGCCGCCCCCGTGCTCGCCGCCCCGATCATCACCGCCGCGACGCTTCTACTCGTCGTAGCCGGCGCGGCCGCCGCCTGGCGCCTCTTTGCTGTCCGCGAGGTCGCCGTCCTTCCTCCTGCTGCTGGTCCGGTGGTCCGCGCCGTGCGCGCTGATTTCCACCAGGACAGCGTCAATGACCTCGTGCTGGTCAAGCCTGGCCAGGCGCTGGCCACCGGAGTTGCCCTCACCGACACCTACGCGGTCGATGGCGCGGTCAGAGGGGTCGGGTGGCTCACCATCGGCGTTGGTCGGGTGGTGAGGTTGGCCCACAACGGGAATGTCCGCTCCTATGCCGCGATCATGACGGTCGGAGTGATGGTCCTGGTCGCCATCGTCTTCGCAGGGGGGTTGTGATCATGTTGTCGATTCCGTGGCTCACCCTGCTGATCGTGTGGCCCTGTGTCGCGGCTCTGTCGCTGTGGCTGATCCCGGCGCTGCGTCATCAGGGTCGGCAGACCGCCATCGCCTGGTCTCTCGTCGAGCTCGTCCTGGCCATCGGCACGACCGTCGCCTGGTGCTCCGATACGGGAAACGTTCGCCTAGCCTTCCGGGCCGACTGGATCCCTCAGTTCGGTGTCTCCTACGCCGTCGGCTTGACGGGCACGGGCCTGGTCATGGTGCTGCTCTCGACGGTTCTCGTCCCGATTGTGCTGCTGGCGGCATGGAATGAGCAAAAGACTCCGCGCCGGTCCACCCACTACGCCGCTCTGGTCCTGGCTCTTGAGGCCTTCATGGTCGCGGTGTTCTGCGCTCGCGATGTCTTCTTCTTCTATGTCCTCTTCGAGGCGATGCTCATTCCCGTCTACTTCCTCATCGGTTCCTTCGGCGGCGAGGGACGCAAGAAGGCGGCTCTGAAGTTCCTCATCTACTCCCTGGTCGGCGGGCTCGTCATGCTCGCGGGGGTCATCGGGCTGTGGAGCCAGGCACGTGTCCGCGCCTCTCTGTTTGCCGACTCGGCGCTCGTGGGGCTTGGCTCCACCCGGGTCTTCTCCCTGGACTGGTTGACCGCTGGGGGAGTGGCCGTCATCCCAACGATGAACCCCACCCCGGAACGCCTGATCTTCCTGTCCTTCTTCATCGCGTTTGCGATCAAGGCCCCCCTGTTCCCGCTCCACACCTGGCTACCCGACGCTGCACACGCTGCCAGGCCGGGGACGTCCGTGCTCCTGGTGGGCGTACTGGACAAGGTCGGCACCTTCGGCATGATGGCCTTGTGCCTCGAGCTGTTCCCCGGTGCGGCCCGATGGGCGGCCCCGGTCATCATTCCCTTCGCGGTGGTCTCGGTGCTGTGGGGCGGCATCATGGCGATAGCGGAGAAGGACATTTTGAGGATGATCGCCTACACCTCGATCTCCCACTTCGGCTTCATTGTGCTGGGTATCTTTGCCTTCACCTCGACGGCCCACATCGGCGCCAGCTTCTACATGGTCAACCACGGCCTATCGACAGGGGCATTGTTCCTGGCCGCCGGGTTCCTCATACAGCGACGCGGCACCGGGGAGATCGATGCGATGGGTCCCGGGCTTCAACGGACGGTCCCCGTGCTCGCCGGAACCTTCCTCGCGGTGGGCCTTTCCGCCATCGCCCTCCCGGGATTCTCAACCTTCATCTCGGAGTTCAACGTGATCGCTGGCTCCTTCGCGACCAGACCCTGGGAGGCGGGGATTGCGGCGCTGGGCGTGGTTCTCGCCGCCCTGTACATCCTTCTCGCCTACCAGAAGATCTTCACGGGCCCACCGCGCGAGGACCTCGCAGGGACACGCGATCTGTCGGGGCGTGAACGCTGGGTGATTGGCCCGCTCATCGCCGCGATGCTGGCCTTGGGCTTCTTCCCGGCCCCGGCCCTCAACGCCCTGAGGCCCGATGCGGTGGCTACGGTCGAACACATCCAAGGCCCAGCGGGTTCGTGGGAAGGGAGTGGCCAGTGAACGCGCCTCCGATCGACTGGTTCGCCCTCGCCCCGATTCTCATCCCCCTGGGCGCGGCCGTCCTGGCAGTCCTACTCGAAGTCTTCATCCCCGCCCGCTTCCGCCGCCTGGTCCAGATGAGCTGGGCCTTGACTGCTATCACCGCGTCAGGAGTGTGGGCTCTCATCCGCGCTCTCAAGCCCGCCGACGAGGCAGTCTCCGCTGTGGGTGGGCATGTGCTCGTGGACCCGCTGACGCTCTTTGTTCAGATCGCCATCGCTCTGAGCGCCATCCTCGCGATCATTGTCATAGCCGACCGGACCCGATCAGGGGAGGACGCCTTTTCTCCTCAACCGGCTGCTGCCCCCGGCTCCCCGGATGAGGAGGAGGCCCTCGCAGCGAAACTGGTCCACACCGAGGCCTATCCGCTTGTCTTGTTCGCGACCGGCGGCATGATGCTCTTCCCCGCCGCCGGGGACCTCCTCACGCTGTTCGTGGCCCTCGAGGCCCTCTCCCTGCCCCTCTACCTCCTCACAGCCCTGGCTCGACACCGCAGGGCCTTGAGCCACGAGGCATCGCTCAAGTACTTCCTGCTTGGTGCCTTCGCCTCCGCAGTCTTCCTCTTCGGTGCCTCCTGGGTCTACGGGGCAACTGGCACGGTGAGATTCCTCGGCATCGCCGAGCAGATTCAGGGCCAGGGCCTGGGCGCCGACCCGATGCTCTTCGCTGGCTTCGCGATGCTCCTGGTTGGCTTCGCCTTCAAGGTCGGGGCCGTGCCCTTCCACGCCTGGACCCCCGATGTCTACCAGGGCGCGCCAGCCCCCATCACCGCCTTCATGGCGGCCTGCACCAAGATCGCGGCCTTTGGAGCCCTCCTTCGCTTCGCCTACTCGGTGCTGGCCTACGTGACCTGGGATGTCACCATCGCCCTGTGGACGGTTGCCATCGCGACAATGGTCGTCGGGACCGCCTTGGCGATGGTGCAACGCAACATCGTCCGGATGCTCGCCTACTCAGCGATCGCCCACACGGGGTTCATCCTCACGGGCCTGGTCGCCTTCAGCGCCGAGGGGATCTCCTCCACCCTGTTCTACCTCCTGGTTTACGGGGTCGCCACGGTCGGAGCCTTTAGCGTCGTCGCCGCCGTGAGGCTGCGCTCGGGGACGCTTGGTGCCGGTGCCCTCACCTTCGACTCCTGGGCGGGCTTGGGCCGTCAGAGCCCTATTCTGGCCACCGCGATGACCCTCTTCCTCCTCTCCTTCGCCGGCATCCCCCTAACCTCGGGCTTCGTGGCGAAGTTCGGTGTGTTTGCCGCCGCCTTTTCAGCGGATGCCATGCCGGTCGCCATCGTCGGTATTGCCTGCTCGGCGGCTGCTGCCCTCTTCTACGCGCGACTCATCTACTCGATGTTCTTCGCGGAGCCGGCCGAAGCCCTCGACGCCGGAGAACGCACCCAAGGCCTGACGAACATCACGATCGCCGCCTGCGCCGTCATCACCCTCGCCCTCGGCCTCTGGCCCGCCCCGTTGCTGGACTTCGCGACCAAAGCCGCAGCTCTCCTGCCATGACGTGCCGCGCTCCCACATCGGTCGCCACGACGCGCGGCCCCACCCCGGCCTTCGCGCCCCGCCGCCTCGCCCCCCAGGCTCGGATGCCATGACCACCCCGTCCGCCACCCTCCCCTCGGTCCTCGACGAGTTCGCCGACCCCACGCTCCGAGCCCGCCTCGAAGAGGGCCTCGCGGCCGTTGAGGCCCGCTTGGGCGAGGTGGCTCACCGAGACGATCCCGTCATCGGCCCCCCCGTCGCCCACCTCCTCAAGGCCGGCGGCAAGCGCATGCGTCCCCTCCTGACGCTCCTGGCTGCGGAGTTGGCCGATGGCGCCACACCCGCCGTCATCGACGCGGCGGCTGCGGTGGAACTCACCCATCTCGCGAGCCTCTACCACGACGATGTCATGGACCAAGCCGCCCTGCGCCGCGGTGTTGCCGCTGCTCACCTCGAGTTCACCCCGACCATCGCGATCCTCGCTGGCGACTGGCTCTTTGCCCAGGCCTCCACCCTTGTCGCGGGCCTGGGTCCCGAGGCGGTCCGCATCCAGGCGGGGACCTTCGCGCGCCTGTGCGAGGGCCAGATCCGCGAGACCACCGGCCCCGGCCCCACCGATGACCCAATCGCCCACCACCTCTTGGTGATCGAGGGCAAGACCGCCTGCCTCATCACCTCCGCCGCTCACCTAGGAGCCCTCCTCGCCGGAGCCTCCCCCGCTACCGTCGACGCCGTGGTCGCCTACGCCCACAACGTCGGGGTCGCCTTCCAGCTGGCCGACGACATCATCGACCTCACCGCCACACCCGACGTCACCGGCAAGGCCGCGGGCACTGACCTGCGTGAACGCGTCCCCACCATGCCGCTCCTCCTCCTCGAAGCCCAAGCCAAGCGCGACCAAGCCCGCGGTCTGACGGCGAGTGACGCCATCGTCCTCACTCGCGACATTGCTGGCAACTTGGACGATGACGCCACGCTCGCCTCGGTCCTGTCTCGCCTCACGGCCAGCCCCGCCCTCCAAGAAGCCCGCGAGATCGCCCGCCGCTGGTCCGCCGACGCCATCGCCGCCCTGGCCCCCCTCCCCCCCACCCCCGCCCAACAAGCCCTAGAAACCTTCGCCCACCACACCATCTCCCGCCTCAGCTGAACCGTCCCCGACGGGGTCGAGCAGTTCGCGTTGACTCCCACCACGATGAATGGCCTGCTCCGCCTGCTGCTCAATCCGGCGGCAATGCCCAGCACCCCGTCTCCTTCCCGCGCGCTTCGCTCCGTCGATTC
>WQYN01000018.1 GCA_009781225.1 Micrococcales bacterium
CGACGAGGCTAACCGTTGAGGTCTCCTCACGGGCGATCCTCTCGGGCGGGAAAGTCCTGGTCACCACCAACGCAGGCAAGGTCCTCGGCCTGGCAACGGTCAAGGGCCCGACCAAGGTCACAGTCAACATCAACACTCGGTCGCTCAAGGCCCGCAGAGCCCCACACCTGCTCAACGTCCGGTTCCTCGGCTCCGATCAGGCCAACCCGTCAGGAATTGCCAAGGTCAGACTCGTCATCAAGCCCAGGACAAACGAGAACTAACCCCGGCTGGCGGCCTCTCGGGCGGCGGCTAGTTTGGATTGCATGCCGTAGAGCTCGATGAAGCCGCGGGCTTGGGACTGGTCGAAGGTGTCGCCTTCGTCGTAAGTCGCCAGGTTGAAGTCGTACAGCGATGTCGATGACCGCCGGCCTGTCACCGCGGCCACGCCCCCGTGGAGGGTCATCCGGATCTCGCCGCCGACATGCTCCTGGGTCGTGGCGATGAACGCGTCCAGCGCCCGCTTAAGGGGCGAGAACCACATTCCGTCGTAGACCAGCTCAGCCCACCGCTGTCCCACCGTGCGCTTGAACCGTGCCAGCTCCCGCTCGACCGTCACCGCCTCGAGTTCCCTGTGGGCCTCCAGGAGCGCCATCGCCCCCGGCGCCTCGTAGACCTCGCGCGACTTGATCCCGACAAGCCGGTCCTCGACCATGTCGATCCGCCCGATCCCCTGCGCCCCCGCCCGCCGATTCATCTCCTGGATCGCCTCCAACGGCGTCACCGGGCGCCCATCAATCGCCACGGGCACACCCCGCTCGAACCGAAGAATCACCTCGTCTTCCACGGGCGGGAACGCCGGATCGTCGGTGTAGGTGTAGACGTCCTTGGTCGGCCCGTTCCAAATGTCCTCCAAGAACCCGGTCTCCACCGCCCGGCCCCACACGTTCTGGTCCACAGAGAACGGCGAGGACTTAGTCGTCTCGATAGGCAGGTTGCGCTTCTCGGCATAGTCGATCGCCGCCGCCCGCGTCAGCGCGAGGTCCCGCACCGGCGCCAGACACGCCAAGTCCGGCGCGAGCGAAGTGATCGACACCTCGAACCTCACCTGGTCGTTCCCCTTGCCGGTACAGCCATGCGCGACCGTCCCCGCCCCAAACTCCCGCGCCGCCGCCACCAAATGGCGCACGATGACGGGCCTCGACAGCGCGGAGACCAGCGGGTAGCGATCCATGTACAGGGCGTTCGCGGCTAGCGCTGGCATGCAGTATTCGGTGGCGAATTCCTCGCGCGCATCGGCGACGTAGGCTTCCACCGCACCGCAGGCCAGGGCTCGCTGGCGGATGGTCTCGAGGTTCTCGCCTCCTTGGCCGACGTCCACGGCGACCGCGATCACCTCTGCCCCCGTGGCTTCGCCAATCCAGCCGATGCCCACGGAGGTGTCCAACCCTCCCGAGTAGGCCAAGACAACACGATCAGACATGGTCAGTCTCCTTGCGGTTGGGTGTCGAGCCGCCGGAGGCGGCGGTGTTGGAGGCAAGTTCAAGGAAGCGGGCGGCCACGGCGGCCCCACCCTTCGAGTCGCGGGTGACGGCGAGTATCGTGTCGTCGCCGGCGATCGTGCCGATGACGCTCGGCAGCACGGAGTGGTCAATCGCCGAGGCGAGGTAATGCGCGCCCCCCGGCGGAGTTCGCAGCACGACGATATTCCCCGACGCCTCAGCGGTCACAAGGAGCTCGGCAGCCAGCCGGGTCAGCCGCGCCGAAAGCATCTCCGCCCCCTCGACCGGCTGCAAGGCATGGTGGGAGCCTGCGCGCGGCGCACAGTAGACCCGGTCACCATCGGCGAGCCGAACCTTTTCCGCTCGCAACTCGACGAGGTCCCGCGAGAGCGTCGCCTGAGTCACATGGACGTCCTTGCCGGCGAGCACATCGGCGAGCTCCTGCTGGGAATGGACCCGCTGGCGCGCCAGGATCGCGACGATGAGCGAGTGTCGGGCTGCCTTCGTCGTGGGCGTGGTCATGATGTCTCCTCCAACCAGCACAGCAGTGCCTTTTGAGCGTGGAGACGGTTCTCCGCCTCCTGAAAGACCCGCGAGGCCGGGCCGTCAATGACCTCGGAATCGACCTCCTGGCCTCGATAGGCAGGCAAGCAGTGCAGGAAGATCGCATCCGGCTCGGCCTGCGCCATCAAGGCTCGTGTAACACGGTACGGGACAAAGGGGCGTTGCCGCTCCTCCCGCTCGGCTTCCATCCCCATCGATACCCAGGCATCGGTTGTGACGACACGCGCCCCGGCGACCGCTTCGGCGGGGTCCGCGCAGACGGTGACGGTTCCCCCGTGTTGGCGGGCCAGCGCCGTAGCATCGGCGAGAATCTGCTGGTCAGGAAGGTGAGAGGCCGGCGCGGCGATCGCCACATCCATCCCCGCGACCGCACATCCCAGGAGGTAGGAGTGCGCCATGTTGTTGGCCCCGTCCCCCAGGTAGGCGAGCTTCGTCCCCAGAAGTGAGCCCACGCCGCCGAACTCCTCGGCCACGGTCTGGAGGTCGGCGAGAACCTGGCAGGGATGGAACTCGTCGGTCAGCGCGTTGATGACGGGCACCTGGGCAAGGGCCGCCATCGTTCGCATTCGTGACTGCTCGAAGGTGCGCCACACGATTGCGGCGACTTGACGGTCGAGCACCCGGGTCGTGTCTTCGATGGACTCGCCGCGCCCGATCTGCGAACCCGCCGCGTCGATGACCAGCGGGTATCCGCCCAGCTCGGCGATTCCGACGCAGAACGAGACCCGGGTTCGCGTCGAGGACTTGTCGAAGAGCACCGCCACCGCGCGGGGTCCGGCGAAGGGTTGGCGGGCGAGCCGGTCCTTCTTGAGCTCGAAGGCGAGCGTGAGGACCTCGCGTTGTTCGTCATGCGTGAGGGAGTCATCCCTCAGAAAGTGCCGTGGCATGCGGTGACGTCCTTTCCAATGCGTCGAAAATCCTTGGGAGCGCCCCAACAAAGGCAAGAATCTGGGGCTGGGTCACGATGAGCGGAGGGGCGAGCCGGATCGCATCCGGCTTGACGGCGTTGACCAAGAACCCCTCGCTCGCGGCCAGCGTCGCGACACGCTCGGCGAGGGGTTTTGCGAGGACGATGGCGCGCAGCAGCCCTGCCCCGCGAACTCCCGCAATCTCGGGGTGCTTGAGCGCCAGGACGGCCTCCTCGAGCGCATCCCCCACCTTCTCGGTATTCGCCAGGAGCCCCTGGTCTTCGATTGCCTGGATTACGGCGAGCCCCGCGGCGCAGGCGGGGGGGTTACCTCCGAAGGTTGTCCCATGCTGTCCCTTGCCGAGCAGCTCCGACGCCCTCTTAGACAAGGTGATCGTGGCCCCCATCGGGAAGCCCCCACCCAGCCCCTTCGCGAGGGTCACGACATCGGGGATCACGACCCGGTCAACCAGGCGCGGGTTGGCGTGAGCGAACCACGTCCCCGTCCTTCCCATCCCCGTTTGCACCTCGTCCACGATGAGCAGCGTGCGATAGATGTCGGCGAGCTTGCGCGCCTGGGCCAGATAGTCGGGGGGCAAGGGCCGCACGCCCCCCTCCCCCTGAATCACTTCAAGGACGATGGCGGCAACATCCTCGGCCATGGCCGCTCGCAGCGCTTTGGTGTCCCCGTGCGGGAGGAACTCGACGCCGCCGGGAAGGGGCTCGAAGGGTTTGCGGTACTCCGGGTTGCTGGTCAGCGCGAGAGAACCGAGGGTTCTTCCGTGGAATCCGCCCTCGAGGGCGAGAATCCGGGGGCGGCCCGTTCGCAGGGCGATCTTGACGGCGGCCTCGACCGCCTCGGTCCCGGAGTTGGAGAAGAACACCCGGGCCTGGTCGGGCGCCGCCGTCAGCGAGGCGAGCTTCTCCGCGAGTTCGATCTGCGGTGGGCTGGCCGCCAGGTTCGAGATATGCCCCAGCGTCGCGAGCTGCTGCCAGATCGCCGAGGTCAACGCCGGGTGGGCATGACCCAAAGTGTTTACGGCGATCCCGCCGAAAAGGTCGAGGTAGCGCTTGCCCTCGGCATCCCACACATAGACCCCCTGTCCGCGCACGAGCACCCGCCCAGGGGAGAACAGCGGGAGCATGACCCGGGAGTAGCGCTCGAGCCAGCCTGCGTTGTCTTGGTTCGGGACGTCATCGTGCGTCATGGGGAGACCTCCGAGGCGGTGACCATGGTGCCGATTCCGGAGTCGGTAAAGACCTCGAGGAGGAGGCAGTGGGCGAGGCGACCGTCGATGACGTGCGCTTCCGGGACACCGCCGCGCACGGCACGCAGGCAGGCCGCCATCTTGGGACGCATGCCCGCCTCCAGGCTCGGGAGCATGGTGGCCAGCTCGTCGACGCCGATCGCGGAGATGAGGGACGTGGGGTCTGGCCAGCGGCGATACAGGCCCTCGACATCGGTGAGGATGACGAGCTTGGCGGCGCCGAGCTCGACCGCGAGACTCGCAGCGGCGGTGTCGGCGTTGACGTTGAAGACCTCGGTCGGGTCGTCGAGGTTGGGGGCGATCGTCGAGACGACGGGGATCCGGCCGGCGTCCAGGAGGTCGCGGACAGCCGAGGGGTTGACGTGGACGACGTCGCCGACCTGGCCAATGTCCATGGCCTCTCCGTCAACGACGGGGCTGTGGCGGCGCGCTTGGAGCAGCCCACCGTCCTCGCCGGACAGGCCCACCGCGAGCGGGCCGTGAGCGTTGAGGAGGCCCACGAGCTCGCGCGAGACCTGACCGGTCAGCACCATGCGGACAATGTCCATGGTCTCGGGGGTCGTGACGCGCAAGCCGCCTTTGAACTCGGCGTCGATGCCCAGGCGGCGCAGCATCGCGTTAATCTGCGGCCCACCCCCATGAACGATGACGGGGCGCAAGCCCGCGAGGCGAAGGAAGACGATGTCCTGGGCAAAGGCGGCCTTGAGGGCGGGATCGATCATCGCGTGGCCGCCGTACTTGACGACGACGAGCGCGCCGTGGAACTGCTCAAGCCACGGGAGGGCCTCGATGAGGACTTCGGCCTTGCGATGGGCGGAGAGGGGGGGAGTGGTCATGACGGGTAAGCGCTGTTCTCTTCGACGTAGGCGTGGGTGAGGTCGTTGGTCCAGATGGTGGCTTGGGCGGGGCCGGCGTGGAGGTGGACGTTGATGGTGACTGCTCTTTCGGTGAGGTCGACGAGGGAGCGGGGTTGGTCGGGGTCGCCGTTCTTGACGACGCGGACGTGGTTGATCTCGATGTCAACCTGGTCTGATTGATAGGGGGCTACCTCTTCTGGGACGGTGCCGACGGCGGACAGGATCCTCCCCCAGTTCGGGTCGTGGCCGTAGATCGCCGCTTTGACGAGGTTGGCTCTCGCGATGGCGCGGCCGACGGCCAGGGCAGCGTCGGTGGTCGTCGCGCCGTCCACGGTGATGGCGATATCGTGTTCTGCCCCCTCGGCGTCGGCGAGGAGCTGCATCGCGAGGTCGTGGCAGGTAGTCGTGACTCGCTCTGCGAACTCGTCGAGGGGTGGGGTGATCCCGGAGGCTCCCGAGGCGAGGAGGAGGACAGTGTCGTTTGTTGACATGCAGCCGTCGGAATCGAGTCGGTCGAAGGTGAGGGCCGTCGCCCTCGTCAGGGCGGTCTGAGCGATTTCGTCGGTGATGAGGGCGTCGGTGGTCAGGACCACGAGCATCGTTGCCAGCTGCGGGGCGAGCATCCCGGCGCCCTTGGCCATCCCGGCGACGGTGTAGCTGCCTTGGGTCCCCGCCTGTTTCGGACGAGTGTCGGTGGTGAGGATCGCCCAGGCGGCGTCTTGAGCTGCCTCATCGGTGGTGTCGAGTGCGGCGGCGGCCCTGTCGATACCTGTCAGCAACAGCGGGAGAGCCAGGCGCTCCCCGATGAGACCGGTGGAACAAACCAGCACCTCGCGGGGGCTGATTCCGAGCTGCTCAGCTGTGCGCGCCGCCATCGCCTCAGTGTCCTTCAGCCCCTCAGGACCAGAGGAGGCGTTGGCACCACCCGAATTGAGCACGATGGCGCGAGGCCGGGTATGCGCGTCCGCGAGGACGGCGCGGGACCACTGGACAGGCGCCGCCGGGAACCGGTTCGCGGTGAAAACGCCGGCAACGGCGCATGCGTCGGGGGAACCGTCGTTGACGACAAGGGCGAGGTCCTTGGCCCCCGTCGACTTCAGACCACAGGCCACACCGGCGGCCCGAAACCCTTGGGGGGTTGCGATGGTCATGGTGCGACTCCGTTCAAGGTGAGCCCGGTCTCTTCGGGGAAGCCGCTGGCGATGTTGAGGCACTGGATCGCTGCCCCGGCGGTTCCCTTGACCAGGTTATCGATCGCGGCGACAATGACGGCTCTCTTCGCGTCCCGGTCGAGCGCGAGTTGCAGGTGAGCCGTGTTGGCCCCTAGGGTCGCCGCCGTGGAAGGCCACTGCCCGGGAGGAAGGAAAGTGACGAACCTTTCCCCAGCGTAGGCGCGGGTGTAGGCGTCGCGGAGAGGGCCGTCATCGTCCATCGTGGTGGTAAGGCGCGCGGTGACCGTGGCGAGAATCCCCCGGGCCATGGGCACGAGGGTGGGCGTGAAGGAGATCGTGGGCTCGGCGTCCGGATTGGCGGCGCGGAGGTTCTGGAGGATCTCCGGGATGTGCCGGTGGACGCCGCCGACCTGGTAGGGGCTGGCCGACCCGAGGATTTCCGAGGCGAGAAGATGCGGCTTGAGGGCCCTCCCAGCCCCGGAAGGCCCGTTGGCCAGCACCGCGACGAGGTCCTGCGCCTCAAGAAGCCCCGAAGCAATCCCGGGGCCTAGCGCCAACGTGACAGCCGTGACATTGCACCCGGGCACGGCGATGCGCCTGCTGTTTCTGATGAGGTGGCGCTGGGTCAGAGGTTCCTCGGCGCCGCTCGACCCCGTGATCAGCTCGGGAAGTCCGTAGGTCCAGGTCCCCGGATGGTCACCGCCGTAGAACCGCTCCCAGTCCTTGGATGATGCGAGCCGATGGTCCGCACCGCAGTCAATGACAAGGACGTCATCCGGCAGGTCCGCAGCCAGCGGCCCCGAAGCCCCGTGGGGCAACGCGAGGATCACGACATCATGCCCAGCCAGGGCTTGCGGCGCAGTCGCCACAAACACCCGATCCGCCAGCGATCCCAAGTGCGGATGAACACTCCCCAGCGTCTCCCCCACCTGCGAATACGCCGTCACAGCCCCAATCTCAACCCCAGGATGCTGCGCCAACAGCCGCAACACCTCTCCCCCCGCATACCCCGAGGCCCCAGCAACACCAACTCTCAACACCATGGGCATAACTATACACCCCCCCGCAACCCCATCCACTCCCAGCCCCGAGCCGCCCTCGCGAGGAGCTAGGGCGCGGCCGAGAGATTGCCGACCGCTCCGACAACCGGTTCGCTGCGGACGATGTCGGAGATGGCCCGCTCGGAGGATCCCGGCTCCCATGGATCGTCTTCAGCGACGGGCACACCTCTCCACTCGTAAAGGTCGCTCAGCCAGTCGGTGGTATCGGGTTCGAGCTGGGACTCGACCCATCGGGAGAAGTCGGCGCCGGTAACCAACACGGCGCGTTCGCGGTCTTCCTGAGGGCACTCCACCCGAGCGAGCCTACCTCGGCGACCAAGAGCACCTGGCCTCGCGCGACGCATTGTCCTTGGCGCGGATGGCTAGGCTCGATGCATGACTGAAATGCAGATCCCGCGGACTACTTGGTGGCGCTGGTGGGTTGTTGCGGTGCTGGTGGTGGGGTTGGGGGCTTGCACGGGGCCTGGGGGTGGGACGGGGAGTACGGAGGTGCCTGGCCAGGTGACGTGGGTGGACGATGGCGCGGCGACCTCTTCGTCGGCGGCTCACCCTTCGCCTTCTGAGGGTGTGGCGTCTTTGGCGGCTGGCGATCCGTCCGGGTCGGTCACGGCGACACCCGGGGGGGATCCTTCGGGGAGGCTTCCAAAGGCGACGGTGGCGGGCGAGACTCTTGTTCCGCCATCGTCCTTGCCTGAATTGACGGTGATGGACAACCCTGGGGGGGCGAAGGTGCTGGGGGGCAAACTGCCTGCTCAGGCGACGAAGGGACTGAAGATCTATCCGGTGTATCGGACGCGGGTGGGCGACCGACCCCATGACGTGACGGGGTTTATCAACGCTAGGGGGCGGATGCTGCGGGAGCCGGTGTATGGGTGGTGGACGGTGTGCGTCGATGACGGCGGGCGAGCGAGATCGGTGATTGGGGTGCGGGGCGATAGGTATGCCGATGTCCTGGATCCGGCGACGGCTGAGGTGAGGCTCACGTTCGAGACCTCGGGCATTTTCCCCGGCGTTCTGCCAGGGCTCGGCCTGCGGGATGCCGACCGAGGGCGGGGGGATGACCGTTGTTCCCGGGATGGGGCCGGGGTTGAACTGGGTTCAGTGGGGGCCTTTCCAGGGGTATCTCGACCAGGAGGGTCGGTGGCTGTATCGGGATGAGGCGTACGTGACGCTGGAGGACTGAGGGGTGGGGTGGTTGTCGGCCTATGGGGTCGAAGCGTGCCAAGCTTGGTGTCATGCGCGCGATTCAGGCAATCAAGCCCGGTGGCCCTTCTGTTCTTCGAGTTTGTGACGTTCCCGACCCCACCCCTGGTCCCGGCGAGGTCCTCGTCGCGGCGACGGCGATGGGGGTCAACTTCATTGACACGTACCGGCGGTCCGGGGTCTACACGATGCCCTTCCCCCACATCCCCGGGCAGGAGGGAAGCGGAGAGGTCCTCGCGGTCGGGGACGAGGTTGACGATTCGGGGACACTGGCTCCCGGAGCACCCATCGCCTGGGCCGACAGTGTGACCGGTTCCTACGCGGACCAAGTCGTCGTCAAAGCCGACCGAGTGCTTCCCCTCCCCCAAGGCGTCCCCCCAGAGATCGCAGCGGCCCTGCCCCTGCAAGGGATGACCGCCGACTACCTTGTCCGCTCAACCTTCGAGGTCAAGGCCGACCACACGGTCGCCCTCTACGCAGCGGCGGGTGGCGTGGGAGGTCTGGCGACGCAGATGATCCTCGCGACCGGGGCTAGGTTGCTCGCCGTTGTGGGAACCCAGGCCAAGGCCGAGGTCTGCGAGGAGCTGGGGGTTCCCCACGACGACATCATCATCACCGGGGTGATGCGAGACCTCACCGTTGATCTCGCAGAGGCGATCCACGACCGGACCGACGGGGAAGGCGTCGATGCCGTCTTCGATTCCATCGGCAAGGACACCTTCCGCGCCTCCCTACGAGCCCTGCGCCGACGCGGCACGCTAGTGCTGTTCGGAGGCTCATCCGGGCAAGTTCCGCCGTTTGACCCCCAGGAGCTCAACGCCCACGGCTCGCTGTTCCTGACCCGCCCCACCCTCGCCGACTACACCTCGACCCGCAGAGAACTGATCGAGCGCGCCCGGAGAGTCTTCGGCGCAGCCGCCCGCGGAGAGCTAGACGTCCGAATCGGCCAGACCTTCCCCCTGGAAGAAGCAGCCGCCGCCCACCAAGCCCTAGAAGGCCGAGGTACCACCGGAAAGGTAGTCCTGGTTCCCTGAGCCGCCCCTAGCTTCGCAAGACCGCCCCGACCGCTCGCTCGGCTTCGGTGATCGCTCGGGCGCGGGCGGCTGCTACGTCGGCCGCGGACAGTGTGCGGTCGTGGGCTCGCATGCGCAGGGCCACGGCGACGGACTTCATGCCCTCGCCGATCTGGTCGCCGGCGTAGACATCGAAGACTTCGACGCTCTCGGCAAACTCCCCGGCCCCAGCCCGCACCGCAGCAGCGACTGCGGCCGCCGGGACTCCCGCCGGGACTACGAGCGCCAGGTCCTCCTTGGCCACCGGGTGGGTGGAGAAGGGCGCGTGCGCCAACACATCCCCGCCGGCGGCGAGCACCGCATCGAGGTTGACCTCGAACGCCGCCGCCCGCTCGGGCAGGGCGAACGCCGTTACCACCGCGGGGTGGAGCTCGCCGGCCCAGCCGATCACCGTGGGTTCCCCAACCCCACCAATCCGCAACACCAGCTCAGCGCATCTCCCCGGGTGCCACGGAGCCCGCGCAACCGGCCGCGCCTCCACGGTTCCATGAATCACACGGACGATGGCGCGCACCGCCTCCACCGCATCCGCCCAGTCGGCCTGTCGGCCAGGTCCGTGAACGGAGGCAGGAGTCCGCTCCCCCACCAGAACCCCGGCCGCGTGAACCGGCTGGTGCGGAACAGCAGCATGCAGCGCGGACAGCTCAGCATCCGTGGGCCGGGCAGCGACCCCCGGCACCCCCGCCGCCGGACGAGACCCTGGAGACGTAATCTGCCCCACCTCGAAGATCCCAAAGTCGCCAAACCCGCGCCCAACGTTCCGCCGAGCCACCTCCAGGAGAGTCTGCAAAATCTCCGTGCGCATCAGCGGAGCCGTCGAATCCAGCGGATTCGCCAGCACCAACGCATCCCGCCGCGGATCCTCCCCCGAAAGACCCAGAGCATCAAAGACACCCAGACTCACAAACGGATACGACAGCACCTCGACCAACCCATAATGCGCCAGGGCCAGACAAGCCGCCCGCCGCATCCGCTGCTCCCCGGTCAACCCCGACCCCCGCGACCCGCGCGCCACGACGGACCCAATCTCGTCATACCCCGCGATCCGGGCGACCTCCTCGACCAGGTCGATCCCGCGGGTCAAATCCGGCCGCCAGCTCGGCGGATGCACTGTCCACGTCGATGCGCCCGTCTCAACCGAGCACCCGATCTCGACCAAGACTTCGCGCACCCGGGCAGGCGCGTAGTCCACGCCCACAACCCGGTTCGCCAACCCCGGATCGAACTCAATCCCCGACACCGGTGTCCGCACATCAAAGTCCGTCACCTCGGCATCACAGACCCCACCGCCGTGCTCAATCAGCAAATCCACCACACGCTGTGCCGCCTTCGACGGCAGTTCCGGATCGACCCCCCGCTCGAACCTCTTCGCCGACTCCGATGACAGACGATGACGCCGCGACGTCCGTGCCACACTCACCGGATCGAAGTGGGCAGCTTCCACCAACAGGTCCGAGGTCGTCGCAGTCACCTCAGAGGAGGCCCCGCCCATGACCCCCGCCATCCCCAGAACGCGCCCCGCACGCTCCCCATCAGGAGAATCACAGATCAGCAGGTCCTCGGGATCCAGAGCACGGTCGACATCATCCAAAGTCACCAGATGCTCCCCCGCACGGGCACGCCGCACCACAATCGGCGCACACACCTGATCCAGGTCATAGGCATGAATTGGCTGTCCCAGCTCGAGCATCACATAGTTCGTGACATCAACCCCCAACGAAATCGGCCGCATCCCCGCCTGAGTCAGACGACGCTGCATCCACCGAGGTGAGGGCCCATACGCACGGCACCCCCGGACAATGCGAGCCACGAACCGATCACAACCGATCTGCCCACGGATCGGGCCGTCATCGTCCACCTCGATCAAAAAGCCGCCCGAGGTGGGAGGAGGCGTGGAGACCAGAGCCGGATCGGCAAACGCAGCCCCGGTCGAGTGGGAGAACTCGCGGGCCACGCCGCGCACGGAGAAGCAATACCCCCGGTCAGGGGTGACATTGACCTCGACGGTCTCCTCATCGAGCCCAAGGAGAGCCAGGGCGTCGGAGCCGACCGGCCCATCAAGCCCCATGCGCGAGAGCACGATGATCCCATCGTGATCCTCCCCGAGTCCCAGCTCGCGCTCGGAGCAGATCATGCCGTCGGAAATGTGCCCATAGGTCTTGCGCGCGGTGATCGCAAAGTCGCCCGGCAGCACAGAGCCGGCCAGGGCCACGACGACCTTGTCGCCGGGGGTGAAGTTGTGTGCCCCGCAGACAACGCCGCGCGGACCAACTGGAGGACCGCCATCGTCCACAACAACGCCGTGAACAGGGCCGACGTCCACCTGACACCACTCGATGGTCTTGCCATTCTTGTGCGTCTCGGGAGACATCGACAGAACCTGGCCCACGACGACCGGGCCGCGCGCGCCGGAGGTGTGGATCGCCTCCTCCTCCAGCCCGACGCGGACCAGAGCTGCGGCGACCTCCTCGCCCGTGCGCCCGCCGAGGTCAACGTGGTCAGACAGCCAGGGCAGCGGGATGAGCGGCATCGTTAGTTCTCCGTCCCGTAGTGCAGCGAGAAGCGAATGTCGCCCTCGACCATGTCGCGCATATCCGTGATGCCGTGTCGGAACATCGCGGTGCGCTCGATTCCCATCCCGAAGGCGAACCCCTGGTAGACCTCGGGGTCAATTCCCGTCGCGATCAGGACATTCGGGTCCACCATGCCGCAGCCGCCCCACTCAATCCAGCCCGTCCCGCCGCAGGTCCGGCACGCCGCCTCCGCGCCGCGGCAGACAAAGCAGCGCAGGTCCATCTCTCCGCTCGGCTCGGTGAACGGGAAGAACGAGGGCCGCAGCCGCGTGTCAATCCCCGGCCCGAACATCTGCTCCGCCAGGTGGTCGAGCGTGCCCCGCAGGTGCGCCATCGTGAGCCCCTTGTCGATGGCGAGGCCTTCGAGCTGGTGGAAGACGGGCGTGTGGGTCGCGTCGAGCTCATCGGTGCGGAAGGTCTTGCCAAGCACCGCGATGTAGACCGGCACGCCGCGCTCGAGCAGGGTGCGCGCCTGGACCGGGCTCGTGTGCGTCCGCAGCACGAGGTTCGAGCCGACGGGCGCGACGTAGAACGTGTCCTGCATCGCGCGGGCGGGGTGATCGGGCCCAAAGTTCAGCGCGTCGAAGTTGAACCACTCCGCCTCGACCTCCGGCCCCTCGGCAATATCCCAGCCCAGCGAGGTGAAAATGTCGGCAATGCGCTCCATGAGCGTCTGGAGCGGATGCCGGGCCCCCAGCGTTTGACGCTGCGTCGGGAGCGTGACGTCCACCTTCTCGGCGACGAGGACTTCGCTTGCTCTCCTCGCCTCAAGCGTCTCTTGCCTTAGCGCAATCGCGCGGACGATGGCGGCCCTCGCCTTTCCCACGTTCTGCCCGGCTTCGGGTTTGCGCTCCTTGGGAACGTCTTTGATGGCGCGGTTGGCCTGGGTCAGCGCCGAACGATCGGAGGTGTGGGCGAGGCGGGCCTCTTTGAGCTGATCCAGCGTGTCTGCTGCGTTGATGGCAGCGATCGCAGCGTCAACGGCGCTTTGGATGGCGGCAGCGTCGAGAGGGTCGAGGGACAAATCTCCTGCGTGAGGCACGCCGCACATTATCGCACGCACCCCCACCCCCTAAGAGGGAAGGGGGGCGCGGGCCGTTGGCCCGCGCCCCCCCGGGGTTGAGGGGAGATGAGGTTACTTCTTGATGGCCTTGGCCTTGGAGACCTTGGTCTTTGCGGCGAAGGCAGCCTTCGTGCCTGTCACCTTGACCTTGATCTTCGCGCCGAGGTCAGCAGCGGTGACCTTGTACTTCGCCGAGGTCGCGCCTGCGATGGCCTTGCCGTTGCGGTACCACTTGAAGGACAGCTTGGCCTTGGGAGACCACTTGGCAACCTTCGCCTTGAGGGTCTTGCCCACCTTCGCCTTGCCGACGATCTTGGGTGCCGGAGCCTTGGCGAACGACTTGAGGGCCGTTCCCTTGGCCGTGACCGCCGCAGCGAACCCTGCCGAATCCACGGCAGCAGCAGCCACAGCAGATGCGGGCAGGATCGGGCTGGTCGGAACCGCCTTGAGCCTTGCCTTTGTGATCTCAAGGAGCAGGTCCGACTGCGCCTTGGCGACCTGGGCATCGGTGGCATCGCCATTGGCGTCGACAGCCTCAGCGGCGGCCAACGCTGCCGGGAGCCCGGCCACCGTGGACGGCACGTAGTCGGAGATGCTCGCCACGATGGACTGCGCAACGGCGATCGCCGACTTCAGACCCGCCTTGGATGCCTGGAGAACGAGAGTCTCCATGGCGCCGGCCAACTGGATGTAGGCGGCATCGACATCGTCGAACCGAGGCTCGGCCTGGGCGAGAAGTCCCTCAGCGACGACGAGCGCTGCGGCAACACGGCCCCAGCTCGTCGGCGTGTACTTCGACGCCACCAGGGCGCGAGCAATGTCGACGAGGGCCTTGAGAGCAGTGGTGTCGCCAATCTCGGCGACCTTGGTGATGGCCGCGATGAGAGCAGCGAACGCCGCATGGATCTCAGCCTGATCGGCCGGGTTTGCCCGCACTGCCTTGGCCAGCGCGAGCTGGGCCACGAGAGCCGGCATGTGGGTCGAGACGTAGGCGGACTTGTTGTCAACCATGGTCTGGGCTGCCGCAATGGCCGCATCGAGGGAGGAGAAGTCGAAGACCGACACAAGTCCCTCAGCAGCGGCGGTCAGAGCCGCCGAGCCCTCGTAGTAGCGCGCCTCGGTGACGGCGTCAGCAGCAATCCACCCGCGAGCCGTCGCCAACGCTGCTGCCAGCGGGGCGAAGGACTCGGGCGTGTAGTTCGCGGCCTTGCCTTCATAGAGGTTGGCGTACATCGTGACGACGGTCTGCAAGGCAAGCTTCCAGGCCGCGTTCGGGGCCACGGTCACCGAATCGATGCTCGGCGCGCCGTCTGCGTAGCCTTCCAGCACGCCCCGCACCACGAGTCCGAGCTCATGCTCGGCGTCTGCCGGTGCCACGACGTAGGTCTTGAAGGTTGCGCCCGGGATCGCGACGCCATCGCGCGTCCACTGGTAGGTGGTGGTCACGCCTGCGATGTCCCAGTCACCCGCCGGGCCCGAGAGGACCTGGCCGACGGCCGGAGTGCCGCTGATGACGGCAGGAACCTGCAGGGCAGGAGCAGCCGCATACCCGTTGATGGCAATAGCGAGCAGCCTGGCGTCAGCCACCGTCGGAAGCTGGAGCCCGACGACCTTCTTGCCGGCCGGCTTCGGGATAGCCACAGGAGCGGTGTAGGACAGGTTGGTGCCCTGGTAGGTGATCGCGTTGGTGTTCGACAGGTAGTGGACCCACTGAGTGGACGTTCCCACGCCGATGTTCGGCAGCTGGACGAGACGGTTGGTCGTCGACGGAGAGCCGGAGCCGGTGCGGATGATGGGCTGGAATGACATGCCCGTCGCCGCCTGAGTCGTTCCGTCATCGAACACGAAGACGGGGTTCACGTTGACAGCCGTGTTGCCGGAGTTCGGCAAGGCGAATCCCACGAAGGACAGGTTCGCCACGTTGGCAAACACACCCTCAACGTCCAGAGTCTGGCCGGAGAACAAGATGGTGTCGTTCTTCGTCGCGCTGGACTCGAGCAGGTTGAACCAGTAGTTCTGGCTGGAAACCGTAACCGACTGGTCCCACCCAACCGCGCGGCCTGCCGCCGCCAGGTTCTCGCGGACAATGTAGTGTCCGAGCCCGTCATAGTCAGCGGCTCCCGACTCCAGTGGAGCAATCGACTTGGCGGTCGCGTACTTGGCGTACCACGGCTCGCCCACCGGCACGGCGGGTCCGCCCACCACGACGGTGGCGGCAGTCCGGGGCCGACCAAAGGAGTTGACCTGGATGAGGTAGTTACCGGCGGCTGTTCCGGCCGGAACGCTCACCGTCACCGGCGCGAACTGGCGGGTCAGATTGCCCTTGGCCGCTGCCGTGAACTCGACCTTCGGGGTCTTGAGCACGAGAGGCGAACCGGCGGGAAGGATGACGTCCGTGGAGACAACACCCTCGCCCTGGACGAGGAACAGCGGGAAGGTTGTCCCCGTCTGGCCGGCCGCAATGCGGACCGTCGAAGGCGACTGGAGGGTGATCCGCGTGTCGTATTCGCCCGGATCTGCCGCGAGCGTGCCCGGGCCGTCGGTCAGAGCCGTCGCCCAGTTGCTTTCGGCGGTGCCAATGACGAAGTCGAAGGTGCCTGCACCCTTGTACAGGTCAGCACCGGTCAAATAGTTCTTCGTCAGCGGAGCACCGTTGAACGCCACGGACTGGATGCGGTGGGCGCCCATGGTCCTGGCCGGGGCCGAGAGCGTCAGCTTGCCGCTCGTTGACCCCGTGTAGAACGAGGTGTCCAGCGTGATCTCAACCGACTTGAACGCCGGGGTCACCACGCCCCAGACGTCCGCGCCAGGTGCCATGGAGAACAGACCGATGGAGGTCATGACCTGCCACCCCGACATGGTGCCGAGGTCGTCGTTGCCCGTCATGCCTCGCGGATCATCCCTGAACAGGTACTTGGTGGCATCGACAATGTCGGCCGTCTTCCACGGCTGACCCAGCCAGTAGTAGATGAACGGCATGTTGATGTCCGGCTCGTTGTTCGGGTTGTAGTTCAACGACGAGTAGTAGTTCATCGAGTTGCCACCCGCCGGGCAGAAGGCGCCGGCGACCCAGCCGCAGACCGCCGTGCCTTCCGGATCGAGGACCAGTTCCTCGTAACGGAACAGACGATCGGCGCGGTTGCGCACGTTCTGAAGGCCGCCCATTAGGTCAATGAGACCGGGCACGTCGTGGGTCGTGATCAACTCGTAGTGCGTCTCCGTGCCCTCATGGAACACCGAGTTCTGCGTGAGGTTGGAGAAGAGGTCGAAGGGACCGGTCATGAGTCGCTGGTGGAAAGCACCCTTGACGCCCAGTTCCGGAGACGCGTTGATCGCCGGGTGGGTGTAGCGGATCTCAGGATCCCAGCCAGCCTTGTAGTTCTGACCGCGCTTGGCATGCTCCTTGGCCACATCCGCATGACCAAGCTTGGCGGCCATCCGAGAGAACATGCCGTCAGCCAGCGTGTACTCCAAGTGCGCCGAGGGACCATGGTCTGTGTCCCAGTCGCCGACATACCGGGCGTGGTGAGTGAACTCGCCGCGGTACTTCTCATCGATACAGTTCTTGATGGCTGTCACCGAGTTGGTCTCGAGCGAAGCCTCGCCCGGGTTGCCGTTCCTCGCGTGGGGTGTCACGCCGTAGAGGCGGAAGTAGTTGCCGCCGTGGCGGCCGTTAACACGCCAGTCGATTAGAGGCTCGGGGTTCGCCAGAGCCGGGTTCGCGCAGCCCGTGACGTTGGTGACGAAGTTGGTCGCCGCAACCGTCGGGGCCATGGTGTCCATCGACTCCTTGACCAGCTTGTACGCACGCTCTCCCCAAGGACCGTCGAGCAGGCCCTGGTCATAGGCGGCAGACAAGAACACGCCACCCGGATCACCGGTCATGACGTTGGTCTCAACAGGACCGTAGGTCCATCTCCCGAGCCAGCCTCCGTACTCGCCCTGGAGGACGATTGACTTAGCCTGATCTCGCGCAGCCGTTGGTTCCAGCATCGACACGAGCTGCATCTGCGTGCGATACGTGTCCCACAGCGAGAAGTTCTGGTAGTAGTGGGCCAGACCCGTGCCACCGGCCGTCGCCACATCCGGATCGGACAGGCGGTGGATGTTGTGCTGGTATCCCGTAGCATCCGTGTCCTTGCGGCCAAAGCCAGCGAACCGGCCGTCGACGTCTTCGCTAATGTTCGGGTGAAGCACGGAACGGTAGAAAGCAGAGTAGAAGGCCCTGGTCTGCTCGGCCTCCCACGGATCGGAGAGATCGGCTTCGATCTTGATCTTGCCGAGCTGTGCTTCCCAGATCGCCTCGGAAGCAGCCCGCGCGGCGTTGAAGTTGCCGTTGACGTTCTCCATCATGAGGTTGACAAAGGCGCCGTCGTAGTCCACGAAGGACACTGACGTCTGAGAGACAACTTCCTTGTCCGTGGTCGTGTCGAAGATCAGCATCGCGCCGGTCCGCTGCGCGGTCGACTCATCGATCCTCTGGGTGACGGGGATCGCCCCGGTCCCGCTCCACGTCGTGGAGGAGAGATTGGTGGCCGTTGGGTTGTTCACCAGCTTGAACGGACGGTTGAAGACGGTCCGCGTGTAGTAGGTGAACGGCCAGGTGTTCTGGCAGAAGCCGGCAGTCGTGACCTTGGCCTCGACCGTCGTTGAGTTGATGATCCTCGCATGCGACGTCACCGTCCCAGAGCCGTAGCCCTGCGCCGTAACCGTTCCGGTCCTCAGCGAGTAGCCCGAGTTGATCAGCACATAGCCGTCAGTCGCAGACGCCGGGAATGTGTACCGCGCGACACCGGTCCTCACCGTGGAGGTCAGCTCCGTCTGAACTGCGGCAGGGTCGTAGTTTGTCGTCGCCGTGCCGGTCTTGACACGGTAGTACCCAGGATGGGCTTCTTCGTTCGCAGGATCGTGAAGCGGCCTGGTGATCGCCTGCGTGAACCCCGCGTTGGTGTAGTCCATGCTGGTGGGCCGGGAAGTCCTCGGCATGATCGGCATGAGGCCGGCGATGTTGCAGCCCACACCCGACAAGTGGTAGAGCGAGAATCCGCGCATGGTGGTGTTGGTGTAGCCGTACCCAACAGTGGCACCGTTGTCCGGGGAGAACTGGACCATTCCGTAGGGCCGGGAGGCACCCGGGAAGGTGGCACCGTTGTTCTGGGAGCCGATGAACGAGTTGACGTAGTTAATCAGGGGCCCAGGGACCCATGCTGACGTTGCGGCCTCAACAGCTGGTGCCAGGGCCAAGCCCGACACACCCACCGCTGCTGCCGCCGCGACGGCGCAGAGTCGCCGCCTTAGCTTGGCATTCGAAACGCGAATCATATCTATGATCTCTCCTTTGAATAAATACAGTGGCAGGACACGTTGCCCTGCCACCTGGTCGCACGATGAAGACACAAGGAAGGGTGATCGAGACGCCACCTCCGAGGCCTCCTTCGGTCGCTCCTTGGGGCACGTCCAACCGTGGCACGCCCCACAAGTCCGCTGTCCTCCCCCGCGCAGTCTTCGCTCGGGAGAGCGGGCAGTGATGGGTACCAGGGTACGTGACGCCCTGGACCATCGCAATCCTCCATCGCGCGTGGCGAAACGAAAAAAGGGGGCGCAGACCCTTTGCGGACCTGCGCCCCCGAGGATTCAGGTTTGTCCCCCTACCTGACAGCCCTGACCTTTGAGACCGTGGTCTTGGTGGCAAAGCCAGACTTCTGGCCGGTCACCTTGACTTTGATCCTCTTTCCACGGTCGCCAGCAGCGACCTTGTACTTCGCCGAGGTCGCGCCGACGATCACCTTTCCGTTGCGATACCACTGGTAGGAGAGTTTGGCCTTGGGCGACCACGCGGCAACCCTCGCCCTGAGGGTCCCGCCCACCTTGGCCTTTCCAACGACCCGAGGAACCGACGCCTTGGCGAAAGTCCGCAGAGCCACCCGGACCGCGGAAGCGAAACCTGCCGAATCCACGGCAGCAGCAGAGGCGGCGGCGGCCGGCAGGATCGGGCTCGACGGGACCGCCTTGAGCCTCGCCTGCGTGATCACCACGAGCAGCGCAGTCTGGGCCGCCTTGACGTCCTCATTGGTTGCGTCGCCATCGGCCTCCACCGCCATCGCGGCGGCAAGGGCTGCTGGGAGCCCGACCACCGTTGACGGCACATAGTCGGCGATGCTCGCCGCAATCGACTGGGCCACGGTGATCGCCGACCTCAAGCCCGCCTTGGACGCCCGAAGAACCAGGGCCTCCAGAGCGTGAGCCAGCTGGTCGAACGCAGCGTCGACCTCGTCAAAACGAGGCTCAGCCTGCGCAAGGACTCCGTCAGCCACGACGAGCGCGGCGGTTACCCGTCCCCAACTCGTCACGGTGAACCTCGCAGGATCCAGACCGCGGGCAACGCTGACAAGAGCCCGAAGGGCGGTCAGGTCCCCGATCTCGGCGACCTTGGTGATCGCGGCCACCAACGCCGCGAACGCCGCGTCAACCTCGGCCTGGTCGGTTGCGTTCGCTCGGACAGCCAAGGCGAGCGCGAGCTGGGCTTCGAGAGCCGACATGTAGGTCGACACATACGCAGGCTTGTTCTCCGTCATCGTCCGCGCTGCGACGATTGCCGCGTCGAGGGAGGAGAAGTCGATGAGCGCGACCAGCCCTTCTGCAGCGGCCGCGAGCGCCGACGACGCCTGGGTGAACCGGGCCTCGGCGACTGCGTCGGCGGCGATCCAGGCGCGGGCCATGGCCAACGCATCCGCGAGCGGAGCGAAGGATTCCGGCGTGTAGGCCGCCTCGCGACCCTCGTAGAGGTTGGCGTACATCGTGACGACCACCTGAAGCGCGGCCTTCCACGCGGCGTTGGGCGCCACGACCACCGGCTCGATGCCAGGTTCGCCATCGGCGTAACCCGCGAGCACGCCCCGCATGACGAGTCCGACCTCACGCTCGGCGTCCGCTGGAGCCACGACGTAGGTCCGGGACGTCGCCCCGGGAATCGCCACGCCGTCCCGCGTCCACTGGTAGGTGGTCGTAACGCCCGCCACGTCCCATTCGCCGGCTGGGCCCGTGAGGACCTGACCCACGACCGGAGTGCCGACGATGACGGCCGGAACCTCGAGCGCGGGGGCGGCGGGATAGCCGTTGATGGCAATGGCCAGCAGCCTCGCGTTGGGGACGGTCGGGAGCTGGAGGGCGACGACCTTCTTGCCAGCTGGCTTGGGAATCGTCACCGAGGCGGTGTAGTAGAGGTTGACGCCCTGGTAGGTCACCGCCCCGTTCGCCGAGGTGAAGGACGGCCACTCGGTGGACGTGCCAGCGCCACGGTTCGGGAGCTGGACGAGCCGGTTGATCCCCGTGGGAGAGCCGGAGCCGGAGCGGGTGATGGGCGCGAGATTCATGCCCGTAGCCGCCTGGGTGGTCCCATCGTCGAACAGATAAGTCGGGTTGACGGCCTGGGTCGTATTGCTGGGGTTGTCCAGGGAGAATCCCACAAACGAGAAGTTCGTCACACCGGCAAACACGCCCTCGACGTCCAGGGTCTGGCCCTCGAAAAGGATCGTGTCGCCCTGCGTCGCGCTAGCCGCCAGGAGAGAGAACCAGTGAACCTGACCGGCCGTCGTGAAGGACTGAGGCATCCCCACGGGACGGTTGTTGTTCGTCAGGTTCTCATCGACGATGTAGTGGCCCTCGCCGTCGTAGTCAGCGCCGGCCGACTTCTCGGGAGCGATGGACCGGTTTTTTGCGTACCGGGCGTACCACGGCTGCGTGATGGGAACCTGAGGTCCGCCGACCACGACGGTCATGGCCGTCCTGGGCCGCCCAAAGGAGTTGACCTGGACGGTGTAGGTCCCGTTCGGCGTGCCCGTCGGCACCGTCACGGTCACCTTCGCGCGCTCGCGACTCAGGTATCCGCGGGGCGCCGCCGTGAACTCCACCGTCGGGGTCTTGAGCACAAGAGGCGACCCCGCAGGGACGATGACGTCGGTGGAGACGGTCCCTTCGCCCTGGACCAGGAACACGGGATAGGCCGTGCCCGTCTGACCTGCCGCCATACGCAACATGGGCGCCAACTGGATCGTGATCCTCGTGTCATACACCCCCGGATCGGGGACGAGCGATCCCGGACCATCATCGGGGCCTGTGGCCCAGGCGCTTGCCGCCGCACCAACGGTGAGGTCAAGTGTGCCGGCACCCTTGAACAGATCAGCACCGCTCAGGTAGTTCTTGGTCAAAGGCGCCCCGTTGAAGGTCGCGGATTGGATGCGGTGAGTTCCTGGGGACCGGTCGGCTGCGCTGATGCTCAGCTTCCCTGAGGACTGGGTGTAGAAGGAGGTGTCGAGTGTGATCTCCACGGAGGTGAACGCCGGAGTCACCACACCCCAGATGTCGGCTCCCGGAGCCATGGGGAAGACGCCGATCGAGGTCAGCACCTGCCATCCCGACATGGTCCCGAGGTCGTCGTTACCGGTCATGCCGGCGGGGTGGTCCCGGAAGAGGTACTTCGTCGCGTTGACGACGTCGGCCGTCTTCCACGGCTGACCCAGCCAGTAGTAGATGAACGGAACGTTGAGGTCCGGCTCGTTGTTTGGGTTGTAGTTCAAAGAGGAGTAGTAGCTCATCGAGTCGCCGCCCGACGGGCAGAAGTAGCCGGCAACCCAGCCGCAGACGGCGGTTGTCCAAGGGTCATCCACGAGGTTCTCATACTGGAACAGGCGGTCCGCCCGCTCGCGCGCCTTCTCAACTCCGCCCATTAGGTCAATGAGTCCCGGCACGTCATGGGTTGCGAGGAACTCGTACTGAGTCTCCGTGCCCTCGTGGAACACCGAAGTCTGGACGAGGTTCGAGAAGGCGGGGAACGCCCCGGTCACGCTGCGCTGGTGGAAGGCACCTTCGATCGGCAGCGCAGGGGCCTTGAAGGACGCCGGGTGGGTGAAGCGGATCGCGGGATCCCATCCGGCCTTGTAGTTCTGGGCGCGCTTCGCGTGTTCCCTTGCCACCTCAAGGTGCCCCAGCTTGGCGGCCATGCGGGAGAACATGCCATCGGCCAGTGCGTACTCCAGGTGGGCCGAGGGGCCGTGGTCAGTGTCCCAGTCCCCTGCGTTGGCCGCGTGGTGGGTGAACTCTCCGCGGTACTTCTCGTCGATGCAGTTCTTGACCAGGCGATCGGGATGCGTCTCGAGCGACGCCTCGCCTTCAAACGGGTTCCTCTTATGGGGCACAACGCCGTACAAGCGGAAGTAGTTGCCGCCCTGGCGGCCGTTGATTCGCCAGTCGATCTCCTGGGCAGGGTTCTCCAACCCAGGATTCGCACACCCCGACACTCCGGACTCGTAGTTCACCACGGCCACCGTCGGTGCGACCGTGTCCATCGACTCCTTGAGCACCCGATAAGCCCGCTCGCCCCATGGACCATCGAGCAGCCCCTGGTCATAGGCGGCGGAGAGGAACACTGCCCCGGGATCGCCCGTCATGATGTTGGTTTCGACCGGGCCATAGGTCCACCTCGGCAGCCAGCCTCCATACTCTGCCTGCAAGACGACGGACTTCGCCTGATCCTTGGCCGTCTGCGGGGCGATCAGTGACACGAACTGCTCCTGGGTTCGGTAGGTGTCCCACAAGGAGAAGTTCTGGTAGTAGTGCTTCAGCCCAACATCGGGATTCGACAGACGGTGGACGGTGCGCTGACCGGTCGTCACGTTCGTGTCCTTGCGACCAAATCCGATGAACCGGCCGTCGGCATCGTCGGAGACGTTCGGCGCAAGAACCGACCGGTAGTACGCCGAGTAGAAGGCCCTCACCTGCTCTGCCTCCCAGGCGTCGGTCAGATCGGCCTCGATCTTGATCTTCCCCAGCTGTTCTTCCCACCGCTGGTTCGCCGCGGCACGCGCAGCATCGAAGTCGCCGTTCACGTTCTCCATCATCAGGTTCACCAGGGCGCCATCGGCATCGACATAGGACAGGGACGTCTGCGCCACGACCTGCTTGTCGCTCGAGGTGTCGAACACGAGGGCCGCCCCCGTCCGCGTTGCGGTCGAGCTAGTCAGGACCGTCCCCACTGCGGGAAGGGTCGCACCGCTCCAGGTCGTGGACGTCGCCACCTTGAACGGCCGGTTGAACACCGTCCGCGTGTAGACCGTGAAAGGCCAGGTGTCGTCGCAAAAACCGGCAGAGGTCGTCTGCGCCACGACCGTCGTGTCGTTGACAATGGTCGTTGACGACGAGACCGTGCCCCGTCCAAACCCGTCGGCAGCTGTGTTCGCGTCCGTGTGCAGGGCATAGCCGGCGTTGATCAGCACATATCCGTCGTTGGCGGAGGAGGGGAAGGTGTACCTCGCCACGCCCGTCCGCAACGTCGCCGTCAACTCCGTCTGCACAGCGTTCGGATCGTTGCTCGTCGTCGACGAGCCAGTCTTGACCCGGTAGTACCCCGGATGTGCCTCTTCGTTGGCAGGATCATGCAGCGGTCGGGTGATCGCTTGGGTGTACCCCGAGTTCGTGTAGTTCGTTGATGTCGGCCTCGTTGTCCGAGGCAGCATGGGCATGAGCCCGCCCAATGCGCAGCCAACGCCGGACAGGTGGACCAGCGAGAACCCGCGCATCGTCGTGTTGCTGTAGCCGTAGCCCATCTCGTACCCGTTGTCCGGCGAGAACTGGATCATTCCGAATGGCAGCGTCGCACCTGGATAGGTGTTGCCACTGTTTTGCGCCCCGATGAACGGGTTGACATAGCTCGTCATGGGTCCGGGAACCCATTGCGTCGTCGCAGCTTGAACAGCCGGAGCGAGCACAAAGCCCGACAATCCGACCGTAGCCCCTACGGCGATTGCGCACCATCGCCGCAAAAGTCTGACCTGTGAATGGTGTCTCATTGTTGGAGTTATCTCCTTGTATTCGGAGGTGACAGAAGTAGTCCTCTCACCTGGTGGACAGCCTCACAAGGTGGGTCACGATGGACCGCCCTCGCGAGGCTGAGGAGTTCCGAGACACAGTACGTCACAATCGACGCCTCTGCAATGCCCTTGGGAGAAAAAGAATAGAGGCTTCGTCGCTACTACCTCGCATAGCGCAGCCATTACGCTAATCTCGAACACGATGTGTATCACCACATGAGAAAAAGGATTCTACTACCGATTTCCCTGGGCCTGTGCGCTTGCATAGAGGCACAAAGTTGCCGCCATCGCAACGTTGAGAGATTCCGCCCGGCCAAAGATGGGAATCCTCACCGAGGCATCGGCGAGTGCCATCGCCTCCTCGCTCAGGCCCCGCGCCTCGTTGCCAAACAACCAGACCGTCGGCTTGCTCAAGTCCAGGCCAAGTCCCCCGGCGGACGATGGCGAGCTCCCGTCATCGTGCGTCATGTCACCAAAGGGCGGGGCGGACTCCAGAAGGTCGTGGCGACCTGCGCCATCGGCCGCGAGGATCTGACAGCCGGCAGCGCTCAGGGCCACGAGCGTCTCATCGAGCGGGACACCGCCGGCGACCGCGAGGTGAAAAAAGGAGCCAGCCGAGGAGCGAATGACCTTGGCCGAGCGGGGATCGACACAGCCCACCGTGAAGATGGCCAGACTGGCACCGGCCGCGTCAGCAGCGCGAATGGCCGAGCCAGCGTTGCCTGGGTCGCGGGCGTCCTCGAAAACCGCGACGAGGTCGGGTGGGCCGTCGGCGAGCACCTGCGCCAGCCCGACGTCGGGCCAGGTGCAGATCGCGAGCACGCCCTGAGCCGCAGCGCTCATCGCATCGAGGACCGCGCGGGTCGCCAGGTGGACGTAACCCCCGGCGTCTCGCACGGCAAAGGCCAATCCCACCTCGCGGTCATCCCATTCGGGAGTCAGCCACAGATCGCCAACGCAGCCGGCCGCCACCGCTTCCCGGACGGCCTGTGGACCCTCGGCGACGACGCGGCGGTCATCGGCCATCCGGCCCGCGCGCGCGATGAGATTGCGAACCGTCTTGACTCGGTCGGACCGAGGATTGGCAAAGACCTCCTCGTTCACCCCGGCATCCAAGCCGTCAGGCCTCCGCCCGAGGGGCGTTGACATCGGCGGGCAGCGCCGCCTTTGCCTGGGCAACGATCGCGCTGAACGCCGCGGGCTCGTGGACCGCGAGCTCGGCGAGCATCCGGCGGTCCACCTCAATTCCGGCGAGGTTCAGACCCTGGATGAACCGGTTGTAGGTCATGCCTTCGGCGCGGACAGCGGCGTTGATGCGCTGGATCCACAGGCGCCGGAAGTCGCCCTTGCGGGCTTTGCGGTCGCGGTAGGCGTAGACGCCGGAATGCTGGACCTGCTCCTTCGCCTTGCGGTAGAGGCGCGAACGCTGGCCTCGGTAGCCCTTCGCCTGCTCGAGGATGGTGCGGCGCTTCTTGTGGGCGTTGACAGCTCTCTTGACGCGTGCCATGGGACTTCACTCCTTGCTGTGTCGTGGTCGAGGAAAGGGGCGGGCGCGGCTCAGCGGCCGAGCAACTTGCGAACGCGGCGGCGCTCCGCCTTGGCGATCACCTGGTCCTTGCTCAGACGCCGCGTGCGGCGCGAGGGCTTGGACTCGAAGTTGTGCCTCATTCCGGGCTGCTCGTGCATGATCTTGCCTGTGCCCGTCACGCGGAAGCGCTTCTTGGCACCGCTGTGGGTTTTCATCTTTGGCATCGCCTACTCATCCTTCCTGTGGTGTCGCGGCCGCGTCGGCTCGCGTATCCGGCGCCGACTTGGTCGCTCGGCGCGCGGCGGTTTTGGGCACCGACGGCTTCGGTGCGCTGGTGGGTGGGGTGGTTGCGTCGCTCGCCTCGTCGGACGATGACGGCACTGACGTCTTGGCCTTGGCCGGCGGCTTCGGTGTGGCGGTGGTTCCTGCTCCCGGTTTCGGGGCGGGTTTCGCTGTGGGCTTCGGGGCCGGCTTGGGGGCGGGCTCGGGCTCGGGCTTGGGTGCGGGCTCGGGCGTGGGGGCGGGCTTGGGGGCGGGCGCGGGCTCGGGCTCGGCGGGTGGGTTCGGCGC